>NZ_JBFBBQ010000021.1:0-114624 GCF_040682775.1 Amycolatopsis sp. NPDC051106
ATAACGGGTGTGGCGCCCCCCGGCGGGGGGTGGGGGGGGGGGGCCGGGCCGCCCCCCCCCCCCCCCGGCGCTGGCGCACAACGTGCTGATCTCTTCGGACCCGGCGAACGGCTCGTCCGTCGCCGCCGGCCCGCAGAAGATCAGCCTCACCTTTGACCAGTACGTGCAGGGCGCGGACGTCAACCAGATCGCGGTGACCGGACCCGGCGGCGGCCAGTGGGCCGAGGGACCGATCAGCGTGGTGAACAACGTCATCAGCGCGCCCCTGCGGCCGCTCGGCCCGGCCGGGAAGTACACCGTCGGCTACCGCGTGCTGTCCGCGGACGGCCACCCGGTAACCGGTGAGCTCACCTTCACCCTCACCGCGGCGGGCACCGGCACGCCGGCGACCGTCGACGCGGCGAAGTCGCCGGGCGGTTCGGCGGCGGCGGCCCCGCAGTCCGGCTCGACCGGGGTGCCGATCTGGGTCTGGATCGCCGGCGCGGTCGTCCTGCTGGCGATCGGGCTGACCGTGGCCCTGCGCTCGGGCCGGTCCGTGGAAGAGAAGAACTGACGATGACCCAAGCCGAGACCACCGCGAAACCCCGCTATTGGACGCTGCTGTGCGTCGTGACGGCAGGCCTGCTCGGCGCCTTGATCGGCGTCGCGCTCATGGCCACCACCCCGATCCCCGGTGTGGTGCAGCCCAGCGCGGTGGTCTCGGCCGGCATCCCGGTCGTCCGGGTCCTGCTCGACCTGGCCGCGGTCACGACCATCGGCCTGGCCCTGCTGTCCGTGCTCGTCGGCTACGACCGGCCGAAGCTCACCGAGCCGATCATGCGGCTGGCCCGGCCGGCCGGCGTCGCCGCCGCGCTCGTCTGGGCCACAGCCGCCGTCGTCGCGCTGGTCCTGCAGACCGCCGAGTACAAGCCGGGCTCGTCGACGCTCTCGGCGGGCGACATCGGCGACTACATCGGGGCGGTCGGCGCCGGCAAGGCGCTCGTCATCGTCGCCGCGCTGGCGCTCGTCCACGCCGGGATCGGCGCGCTGGCCCTGCGCTTCGGCGAGAAGGTGCCCGCCGAGGTCCGCGTCGGGCTCGGCCTGTTCGCGCTGCTGCCGCTGCCGGTCACCGGGCACGCGTCGAACTGGAACTACCACGACTACACGATGATCTCGATGGAGCTGCACGTCATGAGCGCCGTCGCCTGGACCGGCGGCCTCGGCGCGATGACCGTGCTCCTCGTCGCGAACCGGACGCTGCTGGCGCACGCGCTGCCCCGGTTCTCGAAGCTCGCGACGCTCTGCCTGGTCCTGTCCGCGGCGACCGGCCTGTTCAACGGGCTCGTCGAAATCTCGCTCAACCCGACCATCGGGTTCTGGGCGGCGATCTTCACGACGCCGTACGGGCAGCTCTTCGTCCTGAAGTTCCTGTGCACCGGCGTCATCGCGCTGCTCGGCGCGTACACCCGCTGGCGGCTGATGCCGCAGATCGTCCGGCACAACCGGACGTCGCTCGCCGCGTGGGCGACGCTCGAGCTGACCGTCATGGGACTCGCCTTCGGTTTCGCCGTGGTGCTGACGCGGGCGCCGGTCGTCGCGTCCTGAAAGCCCTTCCCCGCTGGTAGAGCCGATCTGAGGTCACGGCGAGTAGCTGCAACTTGCGCATTGGGATGAGGGGTAGACCATTGGGGGCGACCGGTCGGACCGAACTTTCTACCCAGAGCTGACCGCATTTCCGAAGCGACGAACGGTCATTTGCCGTCGTCGAATGCACGTGCAGATTGTGGCGCCGGTCACACGAAGTGACAGATCACGCTCAGCGGTAACGTGTCCACCGCGTGTCCGTCCGGGCGTTGCGGAGGTCGTCCAACCGGCGGTAGAGCTCGGGCCGCACCTGCGGCCGGCTGCGCAGGATCGGCAGCACGCTCGTCGTCAGCTTCAGTTCGCGGATCGCCCGGAGCACGGCGAAGCCGGGCCACGACGTGACGTCGAAGCCGTACGCCGCGGCGAACGTCCGGTAGCGCACGGCCGGGTCACCGAACCGCTCACGGCCGACGGCCAGCGGCGTCAGGTCCCACTCCGGCGGGCCGACGCACGACGAATCGAAGTCGCAGAGCACCGGCCCGTCCGGCCCGGGGATGACGTTGCCCGGGTAGGCGTCGCCGTGGACGAGGCCCCTGGGCAGCGGAAACTCCAGCTCGGCCAGCGCGGCTTCGAGCTCGGCGCAGCGCTCGAGCAGGAACTCGCGGTCGGCGGCGGTGAGCTCTTCGGCGTCGGACACCCGGGCCCGCACCGCGGCGAACGGCGCCCATCCGGCGAGACCGTCGGGCGCGGGCAGCGCGTGCACCTGGCGCAGCAGGCGGGCCAGGTCGGTGGACGTCGCCGGGCGGCCGATGCTCGGCACCTGGTGCCACACGGTCACGAGGTGCCCGCCGACCTGCAGCGGCTGCTCGATCCCGTCGAGCAGCCGGATCGCCGGGACGTCGTGCCGTTCGAAGTGCCGGGCCACCCGCACCACGGTTTCGACGCGGTGCCGGAGCCGGGTGGAGCCGACGATCCGGATCACGAAAGGCGCGGTGACCAGCGCGTACACCGCGTTGTTCGTGAATCGCAGCAGGCGCGCGCCCGCCGGGTCGAAACCCAGCTGCGCACAGGTCTCCGCCAGTACCCCACGCAGCTTGCCGGAGGTGAACCGGCCGTCCAAGACGGTTCCGGCTCCTTCGGCGCTATGCGGCGTAGAAAGCGTTGAGGCGGTCGGCGAGGTCACGGGCGTCGGCGTTGTTGCGGCGGCGCTCGGCCTCGTCCTGCAGAGGCCGCATGCGGTCCTTGACCCGCTCGGACTTGATGCCCTCGGCGCAGTCGATGGCCTTGCCGCCGACCTTGGAGCCGTGGTCGAGGTCGCCGTCCAGCAGGTGGTTGGTGGCCAGCGCGCTCAGCATGAACGTCTTGGAGCGGGCCATTTCGTCGTCGTAGGACTCGACGGCCCTGGTCAGCGCCGGGATCGCGTACTTCGTGTGCTCGGCGTTCTTCTGCGCGAGGACCGTGTGGACGGTGCCGACCATGGCGTAGACGTCGGTCTCGGTGAAGAACTTCACCCACGACTCGGCCTCGGCCAGGTTGGCGCGCTCGAACTCGTCCTTGCTCCGGCCGAGCAGCTTCACGGCCTGCTCTTCGTTGCCCATCATCGCGTAGGCCCACGCCTCGTTCGCGCAGAGCACGGAAACCGCCAGCTCGGAGCCGGACTCCTGGGCGGCGATCTGGCCCAGCTGGAACAGCTTCAGCGCGTCGTTCGGGGCGTCCTGGTGCAGGTAGACGCGGCCCATGCGGTAGAGCACGTTGGCCACCAGCGGGTGGTTCTCGCCCTGCTTGGCGAGGTCCAGCGCGTTGGCGAAGTGGCCGCGGGCGGAGTCCATCAGCCCGGTGTCGAAGGACGTCCAGCCGGCCAGCGAGTGGAGGTCGGCGAGCGCCACGTACAGCCGGTTCTTGACGATGTCCGTGCCGTGCGCCTCGAGCATCTGCTGGCCCCAGGACAGCTGCGCGACGACGGCGTCGCGGCAGAACCCGCCGCCGTACTGGTAGTCCAGCGCTCGGAGGGCCCGCGTCGCGGCCTCCACCTGGCGCACGTCGGTCATGCCGATGCGCCCGGGCGCCGGCGTCCTGGCCGGTCCCGCCGACCACGTGCCGGATTCCGGACCGAACACCGCCGCACCCATCGTGACCTGGGCGGCGTGCGCGAGGAACCTCCGTCGCTTCACGGACTCGTCCTCCTCAGCCTGCTGGCCGTCGGCGGAGCCGACGACGCGTATCGCCGTGGCCTCGTCGTAGGCGAGGCCCATGTATCCACGAGGGACACCCAGGCCGTCGGCGATCCGCGTGAGGACGTCGTAGGCCATGACCTGGCGACCCTTGAGGATCTCCGACACCTCGGACTGGGACTGGCCGGTCATCGCGGCGATCTGGCGCTGCGAGACACCGTGCTTGCGCAGGAGCCGGTAGACGGCGCTGATCTCGCGGGACGCGAGAGCCGCTCTCATCTCCGGCTGCTCCCACGCGTCAGCGGGAACTGCGTGGCTCTGCCGGGCGTCGGCACTGCCACCGTTACTGGCGTCCATCGCGCCCCCTCCACTGTCCGGTCGGGCGTCTGTGAAACAGCGTAGGCAAACCTGCGGAACCGTGTGAACAGCCGAACTGGCGCCCTGATCGGTCCGGGCGAAGTCCGTTGACCGCTTACCGTGGAACCTGGTCCGGTCACCGCTATGACGCCATTTCGACCTTCTATCGCACCCGGTTTCACCTCACTGTAGTTGTCAGATCTCCGTCACCGCCCGGACACCGGCAGCGAACACGGAGAGCTACGAAAACCGCAGTGCTTATGACAAGGCGATGTTGCAGAAGGCATCTTCAGAGCCCCGAAGGGTTCGGAGACGGCACGACAGAGCGGAGAAGGGCGTGGAGTTCGTGGACTCGTTCGCAGGGGGACATGCCGGAACGGCGACCCGCGCCGTACGGCCGGTGGTCTCTCCCATCTCCGCCGTCCGCCCGGTCACCCCCGCCGCCGCGGTGGACCCCCGCACCGCGAACGTCCGGCACTACGAGGGCGGTCAGCTGGTGTGGCGCGTGCAGTGCGGCGACCTCATCAGCCGCGAACGCGCGGTGACGGTGTTCGTCGAAGACAACCAGGTGGTACTGGTCTCGCCCCCCGGCGAGACCGCGCGGTTGACGTCCGGCCAGCTCGGACAGCTGCGCGCCGCGCTCAACGAAGCCGCCAAGATGGCGGAAAGGTAACGGTGAGCTGACATGGATCAGGTACTCGGGCAGGTCCTCCGCAATGCGGTCTGGGAGCGCCTCGACATGCTGACCGACCTGGCGAACCGCGCCGACGCCCAGTCGCTCGTCTCGGTCGCACGCTCCGAACTCCCCCGCTTGACGGAGGCGTGGCGCGCGATGCTGAAGATGCACGAGCCGGACGAGCGTGGCGACTGCCCCACCTGCTCGACCCGGTGGCACCGCTGCAAGGCGCCGTGCTCGGTCTGGCAGGTCGCGCACGAACACCTGGTGGCCGGCGGGCTCGCGCCGCAGCAACAGGCTTCCGGCGACAGCCGGCTGCAGGGCCGCCGCAAGAGCCCGGTCCCGGCGCAGGCCCGGCCGGCCCCGGCCCCCACCGCGGCCGAGACCACCGGTCGCCACGCGCTGGTGAACCCGCGCCGAGCGGTCACGGCCTGACGGACCCGGGCCGTCGCCACCTCCCGCGGTGATGACCCGACGCCGGTCTTCGCGCCACCCGGCCCCACCCCTGATCCGGCGAGCACGGCCGGCCGATCGCCCCATCGGACCCGCGCCCGCTCGCCCGGCCGGGGACTGTTTCGCCCGCACCCCCGAGCAGTGCGAACCGGTCCCCGGCCGCTTCACCCCGGTCCCCACCGCGATTAATCGAAAAAAATACGCGTTAGGCCTAGCCCAGGCGGTAATCCCCCGCTAGATTGATCATCGAAGAGGCCTGGACCACTGGTTCGCCTCGACGTGATCCGCCTGTGAGCGGCCCCTGAATTCCGCGGGCCGGTGCCGTTGCACTCCCCTCCCCCGACCGGCACCGGCCCGCGGTTCCACTTTCTCTCAGCGAACCGCTTTCACGCGAAGCACGAGCAGCGCGGCCAAAAGCGTCGCGACGGCCGAAGCCGCGAACAGTCCCGAGTAGCCGCCCAGGTAGGCGAGCACGAGCGGGGTCAGCAGCGGGGCGACCACCTGCGGCAGCGAGTTCGCGATGTTGATGACGCCCAGGTCCTTCGCCCGGTCCTGCGCCGTCGGGAGCACCTGCGTCAGCATCGCCAGGGCGACAGCCATGTACGCACCGAAGCCGACGCCCAGCAGCGGGGACGCCGCGAGCGCGACCGGCCAGCTCTGCCAGATCACCAGCAGCAAAGCGGCCAGCGCCATCACGCCGGACGCCGCAAGGACGTATGGCTTACGCCGTCCGGACTTGTCCGAGAAGTGACCGGCGAGCACGGCACCGATCACGAGCGCGACGCCGTACAGCCCCATCATGATGAGCAGGCCCGTGTCCGGGTCCTCGTAGTGCACCGCGTCCTTGAGGAAGAACAGCAGGTAGAGCGTCCCGAACGCGTTGCCGAGGTTGATCATGAAGTGGCAGGACCACGCCCACGCGAAGTCCGGGTGCCGCCGCGGCGAGACCCACAGGTTGCGCAGGACCTCGCCGGCCTGCGACGACGGCCGGAACTCGACCGGCAGCCGCGCGTCCGGCGTCCGGAGCACGAAGAACGCGGCGCCCACGACGACGATCACCGCGCAGACCGCGTACGCCAGCGGAATCCCGGCGATGCCGAGCATCACGACGACCACGACCGCGCCCAGCACCGTGCCGAGCATCTGCGCGATGCCGACGAGCCCGCCGACCTGCGCGCGCTGTCCGACCGGCACGCGGTCGGCGATGGCGGACATGAGCGTGGCGAGCATGCCGTTGAGCCCGGCCTGCACGAGGCACCAGCCGACGATCAGCAGCGCGACGTCCGGCGCGAAGCCCAGCACCAGCAGCCCGGCGGCCGCGACGGCCGCACCGATGACCGTCCACGGGTGGCGACGGCCGAAGCGCGAGCACGTCCGGTCGGACAGCAGCCCGACGGCCGGGTTGACGACCAGCGCCACGATCGCGCCGACGCCCATCACCAGGCCGAGCACGAACTCCTTGTTGACCTGGTCGAGGAGTTCGGCCTGCTGCGGCAGCAGCACCTGGATCGGCGCGTAGATCCCCAGCCAGAGCGCGATGTTCGCGAAGAACAGCAGGCTCATCCAGCCGGGGCGCACCCGCACGACGGGTTCGGCGAGGGCTTCCGGCAGGCCGGTCGTCTCGGTCGTCTCACTGCTCATCCCGCACCAGCTTCCGGTACCAGTGGAACGAGTCCTTCGGCGTGCGCCGCAGGGTTTCGTAGTCGACGTGCACGAGCCCGAAGCGCGGCGCGTAGCCCTTGGACCACTCGAAATTGTCCATCAGAGACCAGCAGAAGTAACCCCGGACGTCGACGCCGGCGTCCATCGCCTCCCGCAGCGCGACGAGGTGGCTGTGCAGGAAGTCGATGCGTTCGGGGTCGTGCACGCCACCGTCCTCGGCGACGACGTCGGCGAAGCTGCAGCCGTTTTCGGTGATCTGAATGGGCGGGAGCTTGTCGCGGTAGCGCCGGTGGAAGTCGAGCAGCAGCTCGCGCAGGGCGTGCGGGACGATCGGCGAGTCGTTCGTCGTCATCGGGTAACCCTCGATCGGGCGAAGGTCGAAGGGCAGCGGGTTACCCGGGCTGGGCTTCGCGACCCCCTGCGGCTCGTAGTAGTTGACGCCGTAGAAGTCGAGCGGCTGCGCGATGGTGGGCAGGTCGTCGGCGAACCCGGCGGGGAGGTGCTCGTGGAGCTGTTCGGGATAGCTGCCCAGCAGCACGGGGTCGGCGTAGAGCCGGTTGAGCAGCGCGTCGAGCCACTCGGCGGCTTTTTCGTCTTCTGGCGAGTCGTCGGTGGGCCAGATCGGCGAGTGGTTGTTGGCGGTGCCGATCTCGGTCGCGCCCGCCGCGCGGAGGGCCTGGACGGCGAGGCCGTGGGCGAGGTTCTGGTGGTGCGCGGTCGGGACGGCGTCGAGCAGGAGCGTCTTGCCGGGCGCGTACTCGCCGATCGCGTAGCCGAAGATGGACATCACCATCGGCTCGTTGAGCGGAATCCACAGTTTCACCCGATCGGCGAAGCGTTCTCCGAGGATGTGGGCGTATTCGGCGAAGCGCTCAGCGGTCGTGCGGGAGAGCCAGCCGCCGTCGTCTTCGATCGCCTGGGGGGTGTCCCAGTGGTAGAGCGTGACGGCGGGGGCGATCCCGGCTTCGCAGACGGCGTCGATGAGCTTGTCGTAGAAGCCGAGCCCCTCGGGGTTGGGCGCGCCTTTGCCGTCGGGCTGGATGCGGGGCCAGGCGATGGACATCCGGTAGGCGCCGACGCCGAGTTCAGCCATCAGCGCGATGTCTTCGGGGTAGCGGTGGTAGTGGTCGGCGGCTACGTTTGCTTGTTCACCGCGGGCGATCTTGCCCTCGGTCGCGGCGAACGTGTCCCAGATGGACGGTCCGCGCCCACCTTCGCTGGTGGCGCCCTCGATCTGGAACGCCGAGGTCGAAACACCCCAAAGGAAGCCGGGCGGGAAGATCGGGTTCTGCACTGGCGCTGACCCCTTCGTCAGGCCACCCGTACGGGTGAACATGAAAAGTTCTCATATACTAGGTCGTCACTCGTCCGTGGGGAAGCCCGTCGGCACGATAAAGTCCCAGATCAGACGAGGAGGAGCGCCGTGTCCGACATCCAGGCCGCGAAGGTGCCGGCAGAAGCCACCCCCTTGCGCCGCCAGCCGGTTCAGCAACGCAGTGCGAAGCGGGTCGAGCAGATGCTCGACGCCAGCGCGGCGTTGATCGACGAACTCGGCTACGACGCACTCACGACGACCTTGATCGCCAAACGAGCGGGCGTCGCCGTCGGTTCGCTGTACCAGTTCTTCCCGGACAAGCGAGCGGTCGTGCAAGCGCTCACCGCCCGCAACCTCGAGCGGTTCGTGGGCGCGGTGAACGAGCGGCTGAAGCAGCTCGGGCCGGAGCACTGGTGGGACGTCGTGGACTCGATCCTCGACATCTACCTGGAGATGCACCGCTCGGTACCCGGGTTCTCGAAGGTCCACTTCGGCGACATCATCGACCGGCAACTGCTCGACGAAACGCGCGACAACAACGCGGTGATCGTGGATTCGCTGACGGACCTGGTGGCCACGCAGGTGGACCGGCCGGTGGAAGACCTGCGGTTCGCGATCGGGATCGCCAATGAGGTGGCCGACGCGCTGCTGAAGCTGGCATTCCGGAAGGAGCCGAGCGGGGACGAGAAGATCGTCGCGGAGGCCAAGTACGTGGTGAAGGGCTATCTGGCGGCTCGGTTCGGGGAGCAGTCTTAGCTGTCCACAGAAGTTATCCACAGGTATACACAGCTGTGGACAACTCGGTGGTTTCGCCCGGGTTCGTCTGTGGGCGCCGATAGACTGGAAGCGGGGGTTCCCCCGGGGGGGTGGGCCGCGTCCGGGCCTCGGCTGGTGAGCTGCTCGGCGGAACCCCGGGGGCGCATCTCGGCCGGGATCGAGAGAGTGGCGGCTCCGTGCGCTCCCAAGACACCGGCCGACTGGACCGGCGCCGTGCACTTCGCCGGCCGACACGCGCCGGACGACTTGCCCAGAGCGGATCGACTTCGGGCACGGGCGTCGCGTGGTGTGAACCGAGCCGCGACCCGGGCCCCGTCAGCCGAAGTTTTTGTGCTCGCCTCGGTAGGTCGGGACCGTGCGTTCCACCCGGTCGCCCAGCACCAGGTGGTAGTGCGTGAAGCGCTCGGCCAGCTCGCCCGCCTTCGCGTGGCGCAACCACACCCGGTCGCCCAGCTGCAACGTGCGCGCCGCTCGGCCGGTCACCGGGGTCTGGACCTCGCCCGCTCCCTCGAAGCCGAGGAACTTCAGGCCCGTCGGGAGGTACGGCGTCGGCTGGCGCGAAGGGCCCGTGGGCCCCGATGCGATGTAACCGCCGGAGTACAGCGTGGCGATCTTGCGCGTCGGGCGGCGGACCACCGGCAGGGCGAACAGCGCCGCCGGGCGGGGCTTGAAGCGCGTGTAGCCGTCGAAGAGCGTGGGGCCGATCAAGCCGGAGCCCGCCGCGATCTCCGTGACCACCGCGTCCGCGCCCGTGGACTCGATGCTTCCCGTGCCGCCGCCGTTCACGAACTCCAGGTCCGCCACTTCGAGAATCGCGCGGACCGCTTCGCCGCGACGGCGGTTCAGCTCCGCCGCCGAACGGCGCTGCATCCAGCCGATCACCGCCTGGTTCAGCCGGCGGCCGGCCGCGTCGCCGAGGCCGGCGATCTGGCCCTCGTACGCCATCACGCCCACCAGGCGGAAGCCGGGCCGCGCCACGACCTGCCGGGCGAACGCCGACGCCTGCTTCGGCGTGAAGATCGGGGACCGCCGGGTGCCGACGTGGACTCCCGGCAGCGGGCGCCACGACGCGTCCAGCTCCAGGCACACGCGGATCTCCGGGTGGCCGTGGCCGAGGGCGGCGTCCACCAGATCCAGGTGCGCGGGCGAATCGACCATGATCGTGATCGCCGCGCGGGCTTCGTCGGACGCGGCCAGGCGGCGGAGCGCCTCGTGGTCGGCCGTCGGGTAGGCGACGACCACGTCGTCCGTCGTGCCCTGCTCGACGTGCCAGATCGCTTCCGCCAGCGAGTAGCACATCAGGCCCGCGAAGCCCGGCATCGCGAGCACGCGCTCCAGCAACGCCCGGCAGCGGACCGACTTGCTGACGACGCGGATCGGCTTGCCCCCCGCGCGGCGGTGGAGGTCGTCGGCGTTCGCGTCGAAGGCGGCCAAGTCGACCACGGCCAAGGGTGGATCGAGGTCCTTGGTCGCCAAGTCGTACACCGTCGCACTGGTCACGAGGTCTAAAGTACGACAACAAAGCTTGAAACGCGAATACTGTTCACATACTGTCTCGGGCATTCACCGATGGAGGGGGCGCGCATGACCCGGTGGACCAACTGGGCGGGCACGGCGTCCGCCTCGCCGCAGCACGTTCACCAGCCGCGCAGCGCGGCGGAGATCGCGGCGGTCGTCGAAGGCGTCGCCGCGGCCGGCCGGACCGTGCGCCCCTGGGGCAGCGGACATTCCTTCACGGCGATCGCGGTCGCCGACTCCGACGCGCTCGACCTGCGCCACTGGACCGGCATCGAGCGCGTCGACCTCGAAAGCCGCCAGGTCACCGTCCGCTCGGGCACCACGCTCAAGCAGCTCAACGCCGAGCTCGACGTGCTCGGGCTGGCCATGACCAACCTCGGCGACATCGACGCACAGACCATCGCGGGCGCGATTTCCACCGGCACCCACGGCACCGGCGCCCGCCTCGGCGGCATCGCCACCCAGATCGCCGCGCTCGAGCTCGTCCTGGCCGACGGCTCGGTCGTCACCTGCTCGGCGGAGCACAAACCCGACCTCTTCTCCGCCGCCCGCGTCGGCCTTGGCGCACTCGGCGTGATCACGACCGTGACGCTCCAGTGCGAGCCGTCGTTCGTGCTGCGCGCGCAGGAGCGGCCGGAGCCGCTGGAGCAGGTCCTCGAAGGCTTCCACGACTTCGCCGACCAGAACGAGCACTTCGAGTTCTACTGGTTCCCCTACGGCAAGAACGCGCTGGTCAAGCGCAACAACCGGTGTGAGACCGCGGAGCCGCTGAGCAAGGTCCGCGAGTTCGTCGACTACCGGATCATGGAAAACGTCGCGTTCGGCGGACTCTGCCGGACCGGCCGGCTGATGCCGCGGCTCGTGCCGTCGCTCGGCAGCTTCGCGTCGAACGTCCTCTCCGCGCGCGAGTACAGCGACACCTCGCACCGCGTCTTCGTCACCGCGCGCAACGTCCGTTTCACCGAAACGGAATACGCTGTTCCACGTGAATCAGTGCTCGACGTGCTCGCCGAACTACGCGCCGTGGTCCCGACGCTGAAGGACCCGGTGATGTTCCCGGTCGAGGTGCGGGTCGCCGCCGCCGACGACATCTGGCTGTCGACCGCGCAGGGCCGCGACTCCGCCTACATCGCCATCCACCAGTTCACCGGCATGCCGTACCGCGAGTACTTCAGCGCGTTCGAGAAGATCGCCGGCGCGGTCGGCGGCCGCCCGCACTGGGGCAAGATGCACGACCTCGACGCCGGCGTCCTCCGCTCGCGCTACCCGCACTTCGACGACTTCCTGCGCGTGCGCAAGGAAACCGACCCGAACGGCGTCTTCACGAACACCTACCTCGACCGGGTGCTGGGCCCGGCCTAGAAGAGCGCGGACACCGATTCGCCGTTGTGGATCCGGCGGATCGCCTCGGCCATCGCAGGCGCGATCGACAGGATCTTGAGCTTTTCGGCGCGTTCCTCTTCGGGCACCGGGACCGTGTTGGTGCAGACGATCTCCAGCACTTCCGCCCGGCTGCCGATCCGTTCGATGGCCTTCGCCGCGAACAGCCCGTGCGTGCAGGCGACGCGGATCGACCGCGGCTCCAGCTCGGCGAGCTTGTCCAGCAGTTCGATGACCGTGCTGCCCTTGGCGATCTCGTCGTCGAGCACGATGACGTCGCGGCCGGTGATCTCGCCGATCACCGAGCTGATCTGGACGCGGTCGTCGGGGAAGCGTTCCTTCGCCCCGGCCGCGACCTGGACGCCGAGCAGCCGCGCGAAGTGCGACGCCTCCTTCGCGTTGCCCAAGTCGGGCGAGACGACGGTGGTGCGCGAAAGGTCGTACTGCCGGAAGTGCTTGGCCAGCTCCTTCAGCGCGTGCAGGTGGTCGACCGGGACGCTGAAGAAGCCGTGGACCTGCGGCGAGTGCAGGGTCATCGCGAGCACGCGGTTCGCTCCGGCCGTGGTCAGCAGGTCGGCGACCAGGCGGCCGCCGAGGGAGATGCGTGGCGCGTCCTTCTTGTCCGAGCGCGCGTACGAGTAGTGCGGCATCACGGCGGTGATCCGCGACGCCGAAGCGCCGCGCGCCGCGTCGAGCATCAGCAGCAGCTCGACCAGGTGCTCCTGCACCGGCTTCACGAGCGGCTGGATGATGAAGACGTCCCGCTCACGGCAGTTCGCCTGCAGCTGCACCTCGAGGCAGTCGTTCGCGAACCGCCGGATCTCCGTCGGCTGCAGCGGCACACCCAGGTGTTCGCAGATCTCTTCGGCCAGTTCGGGGTGGGCGCTGCCGCTGAAGACGGCGATTTCTCTTGATGCTTGAGAGATCACAGCGCGGAGACCGCTTCGCCGATGGCGTCCTCGCCCGAGATCAGCGTCAGGGTGCGGCGGACGGACGAGGGCGTGTCGAGCAGGGCCACGAGCACCGCGGCGACGTCGTCACGCGGGATCGGGCCGCGGCCCGTCTGCTCGGCCAGCAGCACCAGGCCGGTGCCCGGGTCGTCGGTGAGCGCGCCCGGCCGGAGGATCGTCCAGTCGAGGTCGCGGGCCTTGAGGTCGTCTTCCGCCGCGCGCTTGGCGCGCAGGTAGTGCCGGAACTCCTCGGTGACGTCGGGGTTGTCCGGGTTGTCGGCGCCGATCGAGCCCACCTGGATGTGCCGCCGGACGCCGGCGCGCTCGGCCGCTTCGGCGAACAGCGCCGCGGCGCCCCTGTCCACAGTGTCCTTGCGGGCGGTGCCGCTGCCCGGGCCGGCGCCGGCCGAGAAGATCGCCGCGTCGGCGCCCTTCAGGACTTCGGCGACGGCGTCCACATCGGAGTTCTCCAGGTCGAGCACGACGCCTCGGGCGCCGGCGGCCTCGAGGTCCGCCACGTGGGCGGGGTTCCGGATGATCCCGATCGCTTCGTCACCGCGCGCGGCGAGCAGCCGCTCGAGCCGCAGCGCGATCTGACCGTGTCCACCAGCAATGACGACTCGCATGAGCCGACCCTATCCCCGTGCGATCGAGCCCGTCAGTCGAGGGAAGCGGGGGCCTCGGCGGTGCGGAGCAGGTGGTCGTAGACGACCTCGTTCACCAGCCGCGAGACCGGGTCCTCGGCGAGCAGCACGCGCTCGGTGCGGCCCTCGAGGTCGAGGTCGACGACCGCGTTCGGGTCGGCCGTCACGACGGCGAGACCGTACGCACGGGCGCGCGGCAGGCAGTTGCCGACGTAGTCCTCGGTGAGGACGGCCGGCGACGGCAGCACCAACGCGGCCTCGCCGTAGCGGGCGAACGGAACCGCGGAGGCCATCGCGGTGCGCCAGTGGCGCGCGACGGCCAGGACGCCGACGATCTCGGCGGCCGGGGCGGGGGCGGTTCCGGCCAGCTCCGGCCAGGTCCAGGTGTCGACGGTGGCGCGGTCGGCCACCGGGCCGGCACCCATCGCGATGCGTTCGGCGTGCACGTCGGTGCGAAGCTTGGCGACCACGCAGACCTTGCGGCCGAGGATCGTGGTCTCGGGGAGGACGACGCCGTTCCAGCCCAGCTGGGCGGCGGCGGCGCGGGCGAGCTCGTCGACGCTCGCGGGGAGCTCGATCGGCGGCACCACTCGGCTCGGCATCGACCGGCTGCGCTTCGCGCCACCGGCGACCGTCGAGCGCTCGGTGTTCTGAGGTGTAGCCGCCACGAGTCCGCCTCCTTCTAACCTGCACCGCTTCGTGACCGGTGAAAACCGGCACTCAATCTGTCTAACAGCGCGGCGGCGCGACGTCGCCGGGTAGTGCGAGTGGCTGCGATCGGCGGCGGCCAGCGGTCGATGACCGGTCGGTAGGCGGTCATCCGACTTCGGTCGAACGGTGCGGCCAACCGAGTGATCGCGAGTTGAGTGGCACTACCGTCCGCCCACAGCCGACTACCCGCGGCAGGATCCGGCAAACCTCGCCGGCTAGCCCGTTCGGCGCAACCCGGGAAAAATCCACAGTGGACGCAGGTCGCTGAGCAGCGGTTGTCCGCCGTCACCCCCACGGCGGTGACTTACGCCGCAGCGGCCTCGCGCGCCCCGGACTAAAGTTACCGATCAGTCACTTAGTCGTCGCCGTGGAGGACCGATGCGCTCCCCGAAGGACTTCTTCGCCCCGCTCGCCCTGGGCGCGCCCGCCCCCGTGCGGGAGATCCCGGTGACGCCGTCCCGGATGATCCACTTCTTCGACCCGGGCAACGAGAAGATGGCCGCGAAGGTGCCGGACATCGCGAAGAAGGTCGACGTCCTGCTCGGCAACCTCGAGGACGCCGTGCGCGCCGACCGCAAGGAGGCCGCGCGTGCCGGGCTCGTCGCGATCGCCAAGGCGAACGACTTCGGGAAGACCCAGCTGTGGACGCGGGTCAACAGCCTGGATTCGCCGTGGGTGCTCGACGACCTGGTGACGCTCGTCACCGAGATCGGCGACAAGCTCGACGTGATCATGGTGCCGAAGGTCGAGGGCGCGCAGGACATCCACTACGTCGACCGCCTGCTGGCCCAGCTCGAAGCGCGCGCCGGGCTCACGAAGCCGTTGCTCGTGCACGCGATCCTCGAGACGGCCAGCGGGGTGGCCAATGTGGAGGAGATCGCCGGCGCGAGCCCGCGCATGCAGGGCATCTCCCTCGGCCCGGCCGACCTGGCCGCGAGCCGCCGGATGAAGACGACCCGCGTCGGCGGCGGCCACCCCGGCTACCTGGTGCGCACCGACCCCACCGGCGACGACCTGAACGAAGGCCGGACGACCTACCAGCAGGACCTCTGGCACTACACGGTCGCGCGGATGGTGGACGCGTGCGCGATGCACGGGATCCTGCCGTACTACGGGCCGTTCGGGGACATCCGCGACGTCGTCGCGTGCGAGGACCAGTTCCGGAACGCGTTCCTGCTCGGCTGCGTCGGCGCGTGGAGCCTGCACCCGGTGCAGATCGACATCGCGAAGAAGGTGTTCTCGCCCTCGCCGTCCGAGGTGGCCTGGGCGCGTCGCGTGATCGCCGAGATGGGTGACGGCACGGGCGCGGTGATGATCGACGGGAAGATGCAGGACGACGCGTCGGTGAAGCAGTGCCGCGTGGTCGCCGAACTGGCCGACGCCCTCGCGGCGGACGACCCCGAGCTCGCGGCCGCCTACGACAACGCCACCAAGGAGGCCCTCGGATGACCGAGCTGAAGCCGAGACGTTCCGTTCTCTACATGCCCGGCGCGAACGAGCGTGCGCTGGAGAAGGCCAAGACCATCCCGGCGGACGCGCTGATCCTCGACCTCGAGGACGCCGTCGCGCCGGACGCGAAGGAAGCCGCGCGCGAACGCGTGTGCGCCGCCGTCGGTTCGTACGGGACGCGCGAGGTGACGATCCGCGTCAACGGCCTCGACACCGAGTGGCACGACGCCGACCTGCGCGCGGCCGCGTCGGCCGGGCCCGCCGCGGTGGTCGTGCCGAAGGTGAACTCGGCGGCCGAGGTGCACAACATCGAGCGTGCGCTGGAGCTCGGCGGCGCGCCGGAGCACACGAAGATCTGGGCGATGGTCGAGACGCCGGTCGCGATGCTGCACGCCGAAGAGATCGCGGCGGCGTCCGAACGGCTGACCGTGCTGGTGATGGGCACGAACGACCTGGCCAAGGAGCTGCACGCGGAGTTCGTCCCGGGCCGCGGCCCGCTGCTCGGCGGGCTGTCGCTGTGCCTGCTGGCCGCGCGGGCGACCGGCAAGGTGATCCTCGACGGCGTCTACAACGACGTGAAGGACCTCGAAGGGTTCGAAGCCGAGTGCGAGCAGGGCCGGCAGTACGGCTTCGACGGCAAGACGCTGATCCACCCGGCGCAGGTGGAGCCGTGCAACCGGATCTTCGCGCCGTCCGAAGAGGAGATCGACCGGTCGCGGCGGATCATCGAGGCTTTCGAGAAGGCCGGCAGCGGGGTGGTCACCGTGGACGGCCGGATGATCGAGAACCTGCACGTCGACAACGCGCGGCGGGTGCTGGCGCTGGCCGAGGCCGTCAAGAGCTGACGGCCGGTGGCCGGGCGGGTCGCCCGGCCACCGGTGCGGTTCACTTCGGCAGCGAGTCCGTCCATTCGGCACTGACCTCGGCGCCCTGCGGACCGGAGGCCCCGTAGATGGCGCCGTCCGCCGTTACGAACATCGACGTGTGGTTGATGCGTGCGGTCGCGGGGTCGACGACCAGGCGGTAGTCCCCGGGCAGCAGGAAACCACGGCCGCCCGGGACCGGGCCGAGGTCGCGGACGCCGGGGTACGCCGCGATCGCGCGGAAGGCCGCGGCTCGCACGGCCGGCGGCGCGGGCAACGCCGACACCAGGGACACCATCGACAGCAGCAGCTCCCGCTCCCGGTCCGCCGCGGTGAACGGGCCCGCGCTCGTCCGGGCACCGCTGTGCGCGATCGCGTCGGCGAGCCAGTCCTTCAGCGCCGCCGGGTCGGCGGGCAGGGTCCGCAGCTGCTCGAAGGTCACGTCGGTGGCGGCCAGCTGCAGCCGGGACAGCCCCAGCGGCATGACCCGGCCGCCGGACTTCTCGCCGCGGAACCACATGCGGCCGTCGACGCTGAACCAGTTCTCGTAAACCAGGTTGTCCGACGCGGTTTTGACGTGCCAGTACTTGCCGGTGCCCGCCGGGGCGTGTTCGGCCACCGTGGCCGCCGCCAGCAGGACCTGCGCGCCGGTGACGACCGGGGCCGCGGCCTGTGGTTGCGGAGCGGGAGCCGGAGCACCCGGCAGGGTCGCGACCACGACGGCGGCCGCGGCCGCGGCGGCGACCAGGCCGGCGCCGAGCGCGAACGGGCGCACCCGCCGTCGTGGCGCGGCGAGCATCCGGTTCTGGAGCCGGTGGCGGCTCCGGTCGACGACATCCTGGGCGGGCTCGCCGGGGATCAGCGCCGCGCGCAGCGTCTCGAGGTCATTCATCGCGGGCCTCCTGGGCCAGAACGGGGGTGAGCTTCTTGCGGGCGCGGTTCAGCCGGGAGCCGACCGTGCCCGGGGAGATGCCGAGTGCTTCGGCGACTTCCGCGTAGCCGAGTTCGCCGAGGGCGACGAGCAGCAGGACGTCCCGCTCGCCCGCGGACAGCTGGGCCAGCGCCTGGCCCAGCTGCCCGGCCGCGATGGCCGACAGGACGCGGTTTTCGTGGCCTTCGGCGGGCGGAGGCGCCTCGAGCCGCGAGAGTGCGCGGTAGTGCCTGGCTTCCTTGCGGCGGTGCCTCGACACGAGGTTCGTCGCGATGCCGAACAGCCAGGCCCGCGGGTCGCCGCGGGTGGCGTCGAACGTCTTCCGGCGGTCGAAGGCGACCAGGAACGTCTCCGCCGCGACGTCCTCCGCCACCTGGGCGCCGAGGCGGCCGGCGACGTACCGGTAGACGGCCGCGAAGTGGCGGTCGTGCACCTCGGTGAACGACTCCGCGCCGAGCACCGGGGCCGCCGTCATGGGGCTGCCTCTGTCATGGGGATCCTTCCCGTCGGCGACAGCTTCACCACCACTTCGCCGCGGGCCCGGATCTTCTTCCCTACCCGATCGGCCAGGGACGCTGCGGCTCGCGGAGGCCTTCGTACGCCGCGGCCGCGCGCAGGACGCCGACGTCGTCGAAGCGGCGGCCGCTGATCTGGAGGCCGATCGGGCGGCCGTCGTCGGTGTAACCGCAGTTCACGGACACCGCGGGCTGGCCGGACATGTTGTACGGCACCGTGAACGCGATGTGCTCGAACGGGCGGGCCGGGTCGTTCGTCGGGGACGCCCACTCCGCCGGCGGTGCCGCGACCGGGCACGTCGGGGACAGCACGACGTCGAACGCCGAGGTCGCGCGCAGGGCCGCCACGCTGATCACGTCGATCTGGGCGAAACCGCGGTAGACGTCCACTCCGGACACGTCGGCGCCGCCCGCGGCCCAGTCCGCGATGTACGGCAGCACCTTCGCGCGCCGCTCCGCCGGCAACCCGAGCATGTCCGACCACGCGCGCGTGCGCCAGAAGACGTCCAGGCCGCTGAGCATGGCGCGCGTGAGGAAGGGGCCGACCGGCTCGACGACCGCGCCCGCGGCTTCGAAGGCCCGGGCCGCCGCTGTGATCGCGTCGCGCGTCGCCGGGTCGACCGGGAGGCCCACGCCGGGGTCGAGGTGCAGACCGACGCGCATGCCGGACAGGGAGCCGTCGAGCGACGACCACGGCAGGTCGGCCGGCGGCAGGCTCAGGTGGTCGCGCGCGTCGGGACCGGACAGGACGCTCATCAGCAGCGCCGTGTCGGCGACCGTGCGGGTCATCGGGCCGGCGACGCGGCCGAGGAACGGCGGGTCGACCGGCACCCGGCCGAAGCTCGGCTTCAGCCCGACCAGCCCGCACCAGCCCGCGGGCAGCCGGATCGAGCCGCCGATGTCGGTGCCGACGTGCAGCGGGCCGTACCCCGCGGCCGCCGCCGCGCCCGCACCCGCGCTCGACCCGCCCGGGCTCGCGGACGGCACCCACGGGTTCCGCGCCGTCTCGTGGAAGCTCGACCGCCCGGACGTCAGCATCCCGTAGTCCGGCATCGTCGTCTTGGCCAGCAGCACGCCGCCGGACTCGCGGACGCGCGCGGCCGCCGGTGCGTCCTCGGCGGCCGGGACCAGCTCGGTCGCCGCCGTGCCCAGCGGCACCGGGGTGCCGCGCGTGGCGATGTTCTCCTTGAGCGTCAGCGGGACGCCGTCGATCGGGCCCAGCGGTTCGCCGGACGCCCAGCGCGCTTCGGACGCCTTCGCGTCGTCGAGAGCCGCCGAAGGGTCGTACGCGTATAACGCGTGCAGCTCGGGCTCGCGCGCCTCGATGCGCGCGAGAACGGCTTCGGTCACCTCGACCGGCGAGAGCGTCTTCGCGCGGTACCGCGCGACGAGTTCGACGGCGGTCAGGTCGGGCAGCTCGGTCATGAACGCTCCTCAGGAAGCAGGCGGTTCGAAGCGGCCGTCGACGGCGGTCCAGCCTCCGTCGACCGCGAGCACGGAGCCGGTCACGAACGACGAAGCGTCCGAAGCGAGGTACACGACGGCGCCGGCCAGCTCGTCCGGACGCGCCCAGCGGCCCAAAGCGCCCTTCTGCGCGTACGCGTCGTACCACTCCGGGTTCGCCTTGATCTGCGCGGTCAACGGGGTTTCGACGACGCCGGGGGCGATCGCGTTGACCCGGACCCCGGCCGGGCCGAACTCCGCGGCGGCCGTCCGGAACAGCTGCACGAGCCCGGCTTTCGTCGCCGCGTACGGGCCCTGACCGGGCTCGACGGTCGTCCCGCGGATCGACGAGAAGCCGATGATGCTCCCCCGCCCCCGCGCGACCATGCCGGCGCCGAAGACGCGGACGACCTCGAACGACACGCCGAGGTTCAGCGCGAGAACGCGGTCGAACTCCTCTCGCGTGTAGTCCAGCAACCGTTTGCGGACGTTCGTCGCCGCGGTCAGCACGACGATGTCCTGCGGGCCGAGGTCCGTCGCCGCGCGGTCGATCGCGCCGGGTTCCAGCAGGTCGACCTCGTACGCCTCGCCGACGCCGGACTCGCGGGCGGCCTCGACGTCCCGGTCCGCGCAGACCACGTCGGCGCCGTGGGCGGCCAGGGCTCGCGCGGCTTCGCGGCCGATCCCGCCCGCACCGAGCACGACGGCGCGCCGGCCGTCCAGGCGGAAGAGGTTCTCGTAGTTCACGGGCGCAGCACCGCCATCCTCGTCACGGTCAGCTCTTCGACGGCGAACCGCGGCCCTTCGCGGCCGATGCCGGAGTCCTTCACGCCGCCGTAGGGCATGGTGTCGGAGCGGAAGCCGGGCACCTCGTTGACGACGACGCCGCCGACCTCCAGCTCGTCGAGCGCGCGGAACGCCGTGTTCAGGGACTTGCTGTAGACGCTGGCGTGCAGGCCGTAGCGGGATGCGTTCACCGCGGCGAAGGCTTCGTCCACATCGGACACCGTGCGCAGGCAGACGACCGGGCCGAAGATCTCCTCGTCCCAGGCCTCGACGCCGTCCGGGACGTCGAGCAAGACGGTCGGCCGCAGGACTGTGCCGTCGACACCACCGCCGACCTGGCGGGCGCCGGACTTCTCGATCCACGCGGCGACGCGGTCGGTGGAAGCAGGGTCGATCAGCGCCGACACCCGCGTCTTCTCATCTCGCGGGTCACCGGTGACGACCTCGTCGAGGCGAGCCAGCACGCGTTGGGTGAACTCTTCGGCGACCGACGAGACGACCAGCACGCGCTGGACAGAGATGCACGCCTGGCCGGAGGCGTAGAACCCGCCGCGCAGTACGGCGTCCGCGGCCGCGTCGAGGTCGGCGTCCTCGGCAACGACCAAGGCGGCGTTCGAGCCCAGCTCCAGCAACGTCTTCGTGGGGGCCGCGTCGCGGGCGATGCGATGGCCGACCGCGGCCGAGCCGGTGAACGAGACCGCGCCGATCCGGCGGTCGGTCGTCAGCGCAGCGCCCACGGACCCGTCGCCCGTGACGAGCTGGACCATGGCAGCGAGCGGCGCGGCCGAGCGCACGAGGTGAACCAGCCACAGCGTCGCCAGCGGAGTCTGCGGCGCGGGTTTGACGATCACCGGGCAGCCCGCGGCGATCGCCGGCGCGATTTTGTGCGACGCGAGCAGCAGCGGGTAGTTGAAGCCCGCGATGCCGACGACGACGCCGATCGGCTTGCGCTTCCAGAACCCCACCAGGCCGTCGCCGGCGGGCAGGAGGTCCAGCGGCACGGTCTCGCCGTGCAGCCGCGACACCTCTTCGGCCGCGGCTTCCCAGGTGACGATCGTGCGCGCGACCTCGACGCGGCAGTCGACCAGCGGCTTGCCGGTCTCGAGCACGAGCAGGTTCTCGAACTCCTCGCGGCGCTCGGCCAGTGCGGCGGCGACGTCGTTGAGCAGCTTGCGGCGCGTCCGCGAGGGCAGCGAAGCCACTTCGCGCGCGACGGCGACAGCCTCGTCGACAGCCCGCTTCGCCAGCTCCGGCGTCCCGATGGGCGCGGTGCCGATGACGCTCCCGTCGTAAGGGAAAACGATTTCTTGGCTGTCTGCAGTGGACACCCATTCCGCGCCGACCGGCAGGCCGTCCGGGTAGTCAGGCATCGTCACCTCCGCTCAACCGGGCCAGTTCCGCACGCAGGTTCGGCGCGGCGGCCAGGAGTTCCCGGGTGTACTCGTGCTGCGGCGCGTCGTAGACCTGCGCCACGTCGCCCAGCTCGACGATCTCGCCGCGGCGCATCACCGCGACGCGGTCGCAGACGTGCCGGACGACGCCGAGGTCGTGCGACACGAAGATCAGCGTCAGCGCGAACTGCTCCACCAGCGAGCCGAGCAGATCGAGGATCTGGCCGCGCACGGAAACGTCGAGGGCGCTGACCGGTTCGTCGGCGATCAGCACGCTCGGGTTCGGCGCGAGCGCGCGGGCGATCGAGATCCGCTGCCGCTGGCCGCCGGAGAACTGGTGCGGGTAGCGCCCCGCCGCGTCCGCGGGGAGCCCGACCGCCGCGAGCAGTTCGTCGACGAGCTTCGGGTTCCGGCGCCCCAGCGGTTCGGAGATGATGTCCGCGACGCGCATGCGCGGGTCGAGGGAACCCATCGGGTCCTGGAAGACGATCTGCAGTTCGGAACGCAGGAAACCCAGCTTCCGCTCGGGGACGTTGTCGATGCGCCGGCCTTGGAACGAGACCGTGCCGGCGGTGGGCTTGTCGAGCGCGGCCAGCAATCGGACCAGCGTGGACTTGCCGGAACCGGACTCACCGACGATGCCGAACCGCTGCCCCGCTTCGACGTCGAAGCTGACGCCGCGCAGCGCGTGCACGTCTCGCCGGGCGTAGCGGCGTTCGAGGTCGCGGACTTCGATGATCATCGCCGGGCCTCCAGGTCCGAGGCGTCCAGGAGCTTGCGCGTGTACTCGTGCTTCGGCGACGTCAGCACTTCGCGCGTCGAGCCCGCTTCGACGATCTCGCCGTCGAGCATCACCAGCACGCGCTCGCACACCGACGCCACCACCGCGAGATCGTGCGTGATGAACAGGAGCGCACTTTCACGTGAAAGTGCGCTCTTGATGAGGGTGAGGATCTGGGCTTGGACCGTGACGTCGAGGGCCGTTGTGGGCTCGTCGCAGATCAGCAGCGACGGCTCGTTGGCCAGCGCCATCGCCAGGACCACCCGCTGGCGCTGCCCGCCGGACAGCTGGTGCGGGTAGGCGCGGGCCGTGCCCGGCAGGCCGACCGCGTCGAGGAGTTCGTCCGCGGACCGGCGGCGGCCGTGGATCCGGCCCGGCTCGGTGACCTGGCGGCCGACGCGCATGGCCGGGTTCAACGCCGTCATCGGCTCCTGGAAGACCATGGCCAGCTCGTCGCCGCGCAGCCGGGACAGGTCCTTTTCGGACATTTCCAGCAGCTCGCGCTCGCCGAGCCGGATCGAGCCGGACGCGCGCAGCTCCTCGGGCAGCAGGCCCATGATCGACAAGGCCGTGAGCGACTTCCCGGAGCCCGACTCGCCGATCAGCCCGACGCGTTCGCCGGCGCCGATCTCGAAGGAGACGTCGCGGACGAGCGAAGCAACAGTGAGTCCCGAAACCGAGAGCGTCATACTTTCGCCGCCAATCGGGGGTCCAGGCGGTCGCGCAGGCCGTCGCCGAGGAGGTTGAAACCGAGCACAGCCACCGCGATCGCGATGCCCGGCACCAGCGCCAGCCGCGGCTGCACCGTGAGGAGTTCCTGGGACTCCTGCAGCATCCGGCCCCACGACGGCGTCGGCGGCCGCGTCCCGAAACCGAGGAACGACAACGCCGCTTCGGCGAGCACGGCGATCGCGAACGACACCGAGGCCTGCACGATCAGCAGCCCGGAGATGTTCGGCAGCACGTGCCGCACGGCGATGGTCAGCCGCGACCGGCCGCCGGCGCGCGCGGCGAGCACGAACTCCGTGCTCATCACCTGCAGCGTCCCGGACCGGGCGATCCGCGCGAACGACGGGATGGTCGCGATGCCGATCGCGACCATCGCGGTCAGCGTGTCCGCGCCGAACACCGCGCCGAACATGATCGCCAGCAGCAGCGCGGGGAACGCGAGCACGAGGTCGTTTACCCGCATGACGAACTCGCCCAGCCACCGCGGCGACATCCCGGCGAGGATGCCCAGCGGCGTGCCGATCACCGCGGCGATGCCGACCGCCACCACGCCGACGTACAACGTGGTCCGGGCGCCGACCATGATCTGGCTGAGCAGGTCACGCCCGAACTTGTCGGTACCGAACAGGTTCGAACCGCCGAAGCCCAGGAGCCGGTGCGCGGCGTCGACCTTCACCGGGTCGAACGGCGTCCAGAAGAACGACAGCACCGCGGCCAGCACGACCAGCCCCACGAGCACTCCGCCGATGACGAGATTGCGCATCACGAACCTCGCAATCGCGGGTCGAGCACGGTGTAGAGGACGTCGACGACGAAGTTGACCAGCAGCACCCCGACCACCAGCACGAGCACGATCCCCTGCACGGTCAGCAGGTCGCGGGAGGCGACGGCGTCCAGCAGCATCGAGCCCAGGCCCGGCAGCACGAACACGCGCTCGACGACGACCGCCCCGATGAGCAGCGTCGCCAGCTGCAGACCCAAGACCGTCACCACGGGGACGGACGCGTTGCGCAAACCATGGCGCACCAACGCCTGTCCCGGCCGCAAGCCCTTCGACCGCGCGGTGCGCAGGTAGTCCTGGCCGAGCGTGTCGAGCACGGCCGACCGCACATAGCGCGTGAGCACCGCGCCCTGCACCAACCCGAGGGACAACGCCGGAAGGACCAGACCGCGGAAGAATTCGCCGAAATTCTGGTTCGGCGGCGTCCACCCGCCCGACGGCAGCCAGCGCAGCTGCACCGCGAAGATCTGCACCAGGATGATCCCGGCCAGGAACGCGGGAATCGCGACACCGATCTGCGAAAGCCCCGAAACGCTCGCACCGGACGCCTTGCGGTGCTTCACCGCGGCGAACGTGCCCGCGGGGATCGCGATCACCAGCGCCACCAGCATCCCCGCGCCGACCAGCCACAGCGTGACGCCGAGGCGGTCGAGCAGCTGCGGGCCGATGGTGTCGCGCGTGACGTACGAGCGGCCGAAGTCGCCGTGCAGCACCCCGCCGATCCAGTCGAAGTATTGGGTGACGAGCGGGCGGTCGATGCCGAACTCCGCGCGCGTCTTGGCCAGCAGCTCCGGCGTCGCGTTGACGCCGAGCGCGACCTGCGCCGGATCGCCCGGCAGCACCGCCATGAACAGGAACACCACGATCGACGCGACCAGCACGCTGACCACGAAGATCGCCACCCGGCGCAGCACCTTGGCCGTCATCGCGGTACCAATCCGGTCAGGTCGAACGACTCGCTGACCTGGTTCTGGACGAACCCGCCGACCTTCGCCTTCGCCACGATGACGTTCGGGAACAGGAACAGCCAGTCCGCGGCGGCGTCGGTGTTCAGCTGCCGCGCCACCTGCTTCATGTCCGCGACCTGCTGCTCCGGCGTCCCGCTGTCGGCTTCGGCCAGCAACTGCTGGACGCGCTTGCTGTCGTACCCCCAGTAGTACTTCGGCTTCCCGAACGTCGTGATGTCCCGCGCCTCGACGTGCTGGATGATCGACAGGTCGTAGTCGTGGTCGGTGAAGACCTGCTTCAGCCAGACCGCGGGGAAGTCGAGCGGCTCGATCGTCGTCCGCACCCCGACGTCGGCGAGCTGCGACTGCACGACCTGCGCGGCCGACACCGCGTACGGCAGGTTCGGGATCCGCAGCCGCAGGTTCAGGTTCGTCGCCCCCGCCTCGGTCAGCAGCGCCTTCGCCTTCGCCGGCTCGAACGGATAGACCTGGGAAAGGTCCTCGTACCAGGGATCGGTCGGCGGGACCATGCTGCCGATCAGCGTTCCGCGACCCGCCCAAGCCGTGTCCAGCAACGCCTTCCGGTCGATCGCGTACGTCAGCGCCTGCCGCACGCGAACGTCGTTCAGCGGCGCCCGCGCGTTGTTCATCGCCAGCGTGACCTCGCTGTTCGACGTGCCCTGGACGACCTGGAACCGGTCGTCCGCCTGGAACTGCGGGATCGAGTCCGGCGCGGTGATCGCGGAAATGACGTCGATGCCGTTGCTGTAGAGCGCGTTGTTCAACGCGGTCGGGTCCTTGATGTACTTGAGGACCACCGTGGTGTAGGCCGGTTTCCGGCCCCAGTACCCGGGGTTCGCCTTCAGCACCACGGAGTCGCCGCGCTTGCGCGCCGCCACGACGTACGGCCCGGTGCCGACCGGCTTGTTCGCCAGGTCCGCGACCCCGGTCGGGCTGAACATCGCGCCGAGCCGGCTGGTGAGGCTGAACAGCCAGCCGTTGGACGGTTTCGACAGCACGACCCGCGCGTGGTCCGGCGCGACGACGTCGACGTGGTCGACGACGTCCATCGTGGACTTGATCGAGATCGTCCAATCGGTCTTCACGCGCAGCAGCGAGAACTTGACGTCCTCGGCGGTGAAGGGCGCGCCGTTGCTGAACTTGACGCCCGGTCGCAGCTGGAAGTCGTAGGTCTTCCGGTCCGGGCTGATCGTCCACGACTTCGCGAGCAGCGGCACGACGCGACCCTGCGAGTCGAGCTTCACCAGGCCTTCGTAGACGTTGTAGAGCAACGCCTGCGGGATCGCGGCACCATCGGTCTTCGTGAAGTCGAAGTTCGCCGGCTCCGCCGTGAAGCCGACGGAAAGCGTGCCCGGGCCGGCGGAAACGCTGGCCGACGAGCCGGCCGAGCAGCCGGACACCACGAGCAGCAGCGCCACTGCCAGCACGGGAATCCGGGCTTTCATCTCGCCTCCAGGTAGGTACACTGGTCTGACCAGTAGCCTGCACGCGACGGACGTCGAGGTCAAGGGATGCGGTTCGAACCGGTGGCTCCGGTCCGCGCGTACGAGCGGGTCGTGGAGCAGATCGAGCAGGCCGTGGTCAGCGGTGCGCTGAAGCCGGGCGAGCGCCTGCCGAGCGAACGCGAGCTGATGACGCAGTTCGGCGTCGGCCGCTCGACGGTCCGGGAAGCCCTGCGGGTGCTGCAGGCCGCGGAGATGATCCGGTCCCGGCCCGGCGACCCGCGGGGGCCGGAGGTCCTGGCCGCGTCACCCGTCGCGTTGCACCGCTCGATGCACCGGCTCGCGCGCGCCGACCACGTCGGGCTCGCGGAGCTGTTGCAGTTCCGGATGATCCTCGACGGCTCGGCCCACCTGCTCGCCGCCGAGCTCCGCACGGACGACGACCTGACCGGCCTCGACACGGCGCTGGAAGCGATGCGCGAAGGCGTCTCGCACGGCTACGCGGAGTTCAGCCGCGCCGACGTCGCCTTCCACGAAGTGATCGCGCGCATCTCGCGCAACCCCCTGCTGGTGGTCAGCGAAGAAGTCGTGCGCGGGGTCGTGCTGGAGCTGATCGAGGACAAGCTCGAACACGCCAGCAACCGCACGTCGCTGATGCGCGCGTGGCTCTCCCACCACGCCGAGGTGCTCGACGCGATCCGCTCGGCCGACGGCGCCGGCGCGGCCCACCTGGCCAAGCAGGCGTTGTACGACAACTACGCCGAATACGTGCCCGCCGGGCAACGGCCGCTCCTCACACCGTTGCTGCGGTCCTAGACTGCGCGGGATGGACACGGCGAAACGGGACGGCGTCGGGCTCGCGCTGTCCGGGGGTGGTTACCGCGCGATGCTCTTCCACGCCGGCGCGCTCTGGCGGCTCAACGAACTCGGCTGGCTGCCGAAGCTGACCACCGTCTCGAGCGTCTCCGGCGGATCGATCGCCGCCGGCGTCCTGGCGCACGCGTGGCACAAGCTGTGGTTCGGCGAAGACGGCGTCGCGGAGAACTTCGGCAAGGAAGTCGTGCAGCCGCTGCGGAAACTCGCCCGCACCCACCTCGACGTCCCGGTGACGCTGAAGGCCATGGTGATGCCGTGGCGCAGTGCCGGCGAGGAACTGGCCCGCCGCTACGCGAAGCACCTCTTCGGCGACTGCCGCCTCGCGGACCTCGACCCGGCCGGGCCGAACTTCGTGTTCACCGCGACCAGCCTGCAGGACGGCTCGCTGTGGTGGTTCTTCCGGCAGCCCGGCCCGCACGGGCAGGTGCCGCTGGCGACCGCGGTGGCCGCGTCGTCGGCCTTCCCGCCGCTGCTTTCGCCGGTCGTGATCCCGGATCCGCACCGGCCGGACCGCAAGATCGTGCTCAGCGACGCGGGCGTGTACGACAACCTCGGCCTCGACCCGATCGAGAACCAGCGCGCGACCGTCCTGGTCAGCGACGCCGGCAAGAAGATGAAGCACGAGGAACGGCCGAAGCACAACTGGCCGATGCAGCTGTTCCGCGTGCTGACCGTGATGGACAACCAGGTCCGCGAACTGCGCACCGGCTCGCTGCTGAAGTCCTACCAGGACAAGCGGTTCGCCGGCACGTATTGGGCGACCTACAGCGACATCACGCACTTCGAGCTGCCGGACGCGCTGCCGGCGCCGGTCGAGCGGACCCGCGAGCTGGCCGAGACGAAGACGCGGCTCACCAGGATGTCCGAGCAGGTGCAGGACCGGCTGATCAACTGGGGTTACGCGGTCTGCGACGCCGGGATGCGGCGCTGGGTCTGTCCCGAATCGACGGTCAAGCCGGCTTTTCCGTACCCGGGCGGTTGCTAGGCCGCGAGGTTCGCGTAGACGACGATGTTGTCCTTGTAGCTGTGCTCGGCGTGGTCGAACACGCCACCGCAGGTGATCAGGCGCAGCTCGGGCTTGTCGCTGTTGCCGTACACGGCGTCCTTCGGGAACGTGTCCTTCGGGACCTGCGTGACGCGGTCGACGACGAACTTCAGCTTCCGGCCGTCGCTGCGGTCGATGTCCACCTCGTCACCGGGCGCGAGGTCCTTGAGCTTGTAGAAGATGCCGGGCTTCTTGTCGCCGTCGACGTGCCCGAGCACGATCGCCGGACCGACGTCGCCGGGCACCGGTGAGAGCTTGTACCAGGCCGCCTGCATCGGCGTGTGCACCGAGGGAACGGAGATCGAGCCGTCGGTCTTGACCGCCACGGCGAGGAGACTGGACTCCGCGCCGATCTTGGGAATCTTGACGGTGGTCGGCCGGAGTCCCTTGAACGGCGCGGTCACCGGCACCGAAGCCGGAACCGGAGCCGGAGCCGGTGCCGCCTTGGGTGCTTCCGGGGTGCTGCAGGCAGCCAGCGTCAGGACGAGCGCGAGGGCCGCGCCCGCCCGGCGGAGCGTCACCTGGCCGTGCCGCCGAAGCCGGTTTCGACCCCGCCCTTGGGAGCGACCTTGACCTGGGCCTTCGGAGCAGCGTTGCCGGAAGCGGTGGTGGTGGTGGTGGTCGTGGCCGTGGCGGTGGTCGTGGCGGTCGAGGTCGCCGTGGTCACCGGCGCGGTGCTCGACGGGACCGTGCTGCTGCTGGTCGGCGTGCCGCTGGTGCTGGTCGGCGGCACCTCCGGCTGCTGGAACTCGACGGTGCCGTTGCCCTCGACACCGTTGCAGGTCCAGCTGAACTTGCCGGTGGTGGTGCCGGCGGGCAGGTTGTCCACCCGGACCGTGTAGTTCCAGGTCCGGCCGTCGGACTCGTCCTGGTCCGGGCCCCCGGTGACGCTCAGGTACTGGGCGGCGAGGTTGCCGGGCGCACCCGCCGCGCAGTTGATGACCAGGACACCTTCGCCGCCGAGGCCGACGAAGCCGGCGCCGGTGTTGTCCTGGAAGTCGTCCTTCGGCGGTTCGCTCGATGCGGAAGTCGAGGTCGAGGTCGGGGTCTCCGACTTGGTGCCGGTCGTGGCCGGCGCCGAAGTGGTCCCCGTGGTGGTGACCGAAGTGGACGGAGTCGTGGTCTCCGTCGTGGTCGGAGCCGTGGTGGTCGTCGTCTCCGATGTGGACGTGGACGTGGTCGTTTCCGTGGGTGAGGTGCTGGTCTCGTCGTCCGCCAGCGCGACCGGCGCGGCGGCGAAGGTGGCCAGCGCAGCCGCCGAAACGACCCCCGCGACCCGGTTCAGCGTTCTACCCACGATGACTCCCAACGGCGGTTGACCTGCGATGCCGCGACTATCGACGATTTGTCGACCGGCGTTACTCCGCTAACGCGCTGTTCAGGTCCCGCCACAGGTCGTCAGGGTCCTCCAGGCCGACGCTGAACCGGATCAGCCCCGCCGGCACGCGTTCCTCGCCCGGGAGCCACGCCCGCCGTTCGACCAGGCTTTCCACGCCGCCGAGGCTCGTCGCCGGGACGATCAGCCGGACCGACTCGCAGAACCGGTCGGCCGCCTCGGCGTCGGCCAGCTCGAAGGAGACCATCATCCCGAAACCCGGGTAGCGCACCCGCCGCACCGCGGGGTGCTCGCCGAGGCGTGCCGCGAGCAGCGCGGCGGTGCGGGACTGCTCGGCCAGCCGGACCGGCATGGTCCGCAGGCCCCGCAGCGCGAGCCAGGCTTCGAGCGCGCCCGGCGTCGAGCCGACGCGGGTCCGCGCGCCCTGCAGCTCGGCGGCGACGGCCGGGTCCTTGGCGACGGTGATGCCCAGCAGCAGGTCGCTGTGCCCGCCGATCAGCTTGGTCCCGCTGTGCACGACGACGTCGGCACCCAGCTCCAGGGGCCGCTGCTGCAACGGCGTCGCGAAGGTGTTGTCGACGACGACCCGGCCGCGCGCGGCGGCGGCGATCGTCTCGATGTCCATGACGTCGAGGGTCGGGTTGGTCGGCGACTCGAGCCAGACCAGGTCGGACGTCGCGGCTTCGGCGACCCAAGCCGCGGTGTCGGCCGGCTCGAGCTCGGTGACGGCGAGCTTGCCGAGCTTCTGCGCGTGGGCGAGCACCCCGCGCGTCACGGCGTAGCTGAACGTCGGCACGACGACCCGCGACCCGACCGGCAGCAGGTCCAGCACCGCGGACAGCGTCGCGACGCCGGACGCGAACGCCGTCGCGTGGCCGCCTTCCAGTGCACCGACGGCCTCTTCCAGCGCGTGCCAGGTCGGCGTCCCGTCGCCGCGCGCGTACACGAAGTCACCACCGGCCCGGTAGGTGCTGGTGGCGACGAGCGGGGTGTTCAGCGGTTCGCCGGGGCCGTGCGGCCGGCCGGCGGCGATGGCCTTGGTGCGGGGCGTCCAGTCGTCCATGCGGTTCACGGTAACCGCAGGTCATGCGCCGGTCACTGTGACGAAGACGGCCGGCTCGTCCCCGCGTCCAGGGGCGAGCCGGCCTGGCTCCTTCAGTGCGCGTACACCTCGAACTCGTACAGCGAGTACCCGTACTTCGTGCCGCGCTGGACGCCCTGCAGCTTCACGAACCGGGCCTGCGCCGGCGCGAAGGACACGTTGTCCTGTCCGCCGTTGCCGTCCGTGACGACCGCCGCGTCCGTCCAGTTCACCGCATCCGGCGAGGTCTGGATCCGGTAGCTCTTGCCGTACGCGGATTCCCAGCTCAACGCCACCCGCGAGACCTGCTGCACCGAACCGAGGTCGACGGTGATCGCCTGGTCGTCGCTCCAGTCGCTGGCCCAGCGGGTCGAAGCGTTGCCGTCGATCGCGTTCGACGCCGGGGAGTTGTAGAAGCCGGACTCGGCGCTCGTGGCGCTGACCGTCTTCCCCGGCGCGAGGTTCGCGACGTTGTCCCCGCGGTGGGCCGTGTACTCGACGACCTGCTGGAACGTCGGGCGGTTCTGCCAGCTGATCTTGTCCTGCGTGATGCCGCCGAGCGGGTTGTGCACGATCGTGTCGGCGCACCACTGGTCACCGGCCGAACAGCTCGCGTCACCGGGGTAGACGGTGTTCGCGGGCTGGCCGGCGGCGGTGGTCAGCGAGTCGACGAGCGCCTGGCGGCACGTCGTGACGTTCCCGCCGCCGCAGAACGTCTGGCCGAGCGGGCCGGCCACCGGCTGGCCGAGCACCTGCCGGATGTCCTTGCTGACGTAACCCCACCAGCCGAACTGGAACGACGAGCCCTTGTGCGGCTGGCCGGTGTGCTGCCCGTTGCCGTTCTGCCAGCCGGACGGGCTTTCGTTGATGCCCAGCACGCCCGTCATCGCGTTGTAGATGTCGTCGCCCATGCCCGGCTTGAACTCGGCCTGGACCAGCAGCGGCCACCAGGCGTCGAAGATGCGGATCGCGTCGGCGTCCGCGTACGCCTTGCTGCCCGGCGAAGTCTCCTTGCGCAGGTGGCCGTTCGAGAGCCACGTCTTGAGCTTCGCCTCGGCGTCCGCGGCCGCCCCGGTGGTCGGCGTCTTGTCGAGCACCTGCAGCAGCAGCGGCAGGACGCGCTCGGCCCGCAGGTCGGCGAGCGCGGCGTCCTCCATCGCCTGGGTCAGGTTGACCCGGGTGACCTTGGTACCGCTGGAAATCAGCTGCTTCACGCGCGAGTCGAGCAGGTCGACGCGGTGCACGGCCGACTTGTCCGCGCCCGCGGCCGCGTAGCCGTTGGCCTGCGCGTTGTTCCAGCTGACGTAGTAGTCCTGGTTGATCGACTGCGGGTGCTGCGACGCCGGCGTGTAGGTCGCGACGTTCCCGGCCGGGTTCCAGCCGATCCAGTCGTGGCCCTGGTCGCCCCACACCGGCATGTTCGGGTCCACATCGGACTGCCGCGCGGGGTTGCTGCCGGAGTTGAAGTAGGCGATGTCCTTGGAGTCGGCGTAGAACCAGTTGAACGTGTAGTTGATGTCGGCCGCGGCCTTCTGGAAGTCGGCCGCGGACTTGACGAAGCCCGGGTCGTTCAGCTCCTGGAAGCCGATCAGCGAGTCGACCTCGTGGAAGTACGACGAGCGCAGGGCCGCGTACGCCACCGGCTTGCCGCCGACGGTCGCCCGGCTCTGCACCGGACCGTACTTCGTCCGGTAGCTGCGCAACGTGTACGAGCCCGCCGCGGTCCCGTCGGCCACGGTCGGCTTCCAGGCGTTCTTGACCTCGACGGTGTCCATCGGGATGCACTGGCCTTGCCAGGTGTAGTAGTTCGAGTCCTTCGTCGGCGCCTTGCCGCTCGGGTCGCACAGCGTCAGCGCGTAGGTGTCGATGATGTCCTGCGCCGACGTCGTCGCGCTCCACGAGTAGTCCTGACCGCGGCCGAGGAGCGTGTACAAGCTCAGCCCCGCGAAGGCCGCACCGCGCGAGCTGATGCCCGGGCCCTGCAGCTCCTGCAACAGCAGCAGCTGCGGCGCGAAGTAGCCGGTCTGCGGGCCGAACACCGCGACCGGGTGGCCGCTGGCGGTCTTCGCGCCGGAGACGAGCAGCGCGTTGGACATGCCGTGCTTCTCGCTCAGCATGTTGCCCGGCAGCACGCCGTTGTCGAACATCCCGCGGGCGGGTTCCTGGTCGGCGGGCGCGGGGACGTCCACAGTGGACGGCGTCGCGGTCGCGGCCGAGCCGGTCTTGTCGAACACCAGCTGCTGCCCGGTCACCGAGCCCTTGTCCGGCAGGGCGCGCCCGGCCGCGTTGGCCGGCGTCTTGCCGTACGGGAAGGTCTGGCCGTCGTGCAGTGTCTTGACGGCTTCGGGGTCGTCCTCCGCGCGCAGGCTCTGCCACACCTTCTCGCCCTGCACGACGCCGTACTTCTCCTGCATCGCGAGCTTCGCGATGGCGTTCTGCACCTCACCGCCGCCGCCCGCGCCGAACTCGGCGCCGACCAGCGAGGCCAGCGCGACGAGGTCGGTCAGCTTGAACGGGTCGATCGTCCCGGCGTTGGTGATCGCGTCGACGTGCCCGGTCAGCACGTACTCGCCCGGGAAGTACCGGCCGCTGTGGGAGTCGTTGATGTACTTGTTGATGCCGTCGACGTAGGCCTGCGCGTCGGCGAGGCCCTGCGCGCCCCGCGGGCCGTTGGCCGCGACGCGGTCGATCTGCTGCTGCAGCTCGGCCTCGGTGTACGGCGCGTTCGAGAAGAACTGCTGCTCGAGCTCGCGGTTCGCCTCGGCGCCGCCGGCGAACGGGGTCACCTGGCCGCGGGCGGCGTGGCGCAGCACGTCCATCAGCCACAGCCGGTCCTGCGCGGCGGCGTACCCGGCGCCGAACTCGGTGCCGGCGCGGGTGGTCCCGGTGATGTGCGGGACGCCGAGTGCCTTGTCCCGGACGATCGTGACGTCCGAACGCGGCTTCGTCGTGCTCGCGACCTGGTCGGGCGCGACGCCGAACGAAGCGTCGTTGAAGTACTGGCTGATCGTGCTGGTGGTCAGCGACTTGTAGCCGCCCGCCAGCGACGCGTACTTGCCGAGCTGGTCGGCCGCGTGGTCGGGCCGGGTGCCGAGCACCTTGTGCGCCAGGATTTCGGCCAGGGTGGCGCTGCCCTGTTCGCCGGGCGGCAGGATGTCGCTGCACTGCCCGCCGCAGTAGTCGTCGGGCGACGCGGCCGCCTGTGCGGCCGGAGCGGTGACGGCGACCTGGGTGAGACCGGCCACGAGGGCCCCCAGTGCCGTCAAGGTCAGGGCGCGGATGCCACGTCGCATGCCGGGCTCCCCTCAGTCAGAAGAGTGACGAAGCGCACGCTACCGAGCAGTAGCCGAAGTGTGAAGACTTTTCGCGTTTTTCAGCCCTTGGACGTAGTCCGTTCGGCGCAGCCTCGCGCGCGTGGGTACGGTGAGTGCCATGACCTTGGAAAAGCCCCAGATCGACCGCCCCGAGGGCAACCCTCCGGCCGACCTCGAGATCACCGACATCACGGTCGGTGACGGCGCGGAGGCCACGCCCGGCAAGGCCGTCACCGTGCACTACGTCGGCGTCTCGCACTCGACCGGCGAGGAGTTCGACGCGTCCTGGAACCGCGGCGAGCCGCTGCGGTTCGGCCTCGGCGCGGGCCAGGTCATCTCCGGCTGGGACAAGGGCGTCGAGGGCATGAAGATCGGCGGCCGCCGCAAGCTCGTCATCCCGCCGCACCTCGCTTACGGCGACCGCGGCGCGGGCGGCGTCATCAAGCCGGGCGAGACCCTCGTCTTCGTCGTCGACCTGGTCGGCGTCAACTGACTTCCCGGCGGTGGCGGGGATTCCCGCCACCGCCTTTTCGTTCTTCGCTACCCTCGCCCCCGTCGCCGGCCCTCGAAGCCGGCCCTGATCCGGGGGTTTTCCCATGCGCACTCGCGCTTTGCTGTCCGCGACGTTCTTCGCGCTGGCCGCGGCGGTGGTCACCGCGGCACCGGCTTCGGCGGTGGCCAACGGCTCCGACGTCCCGCAGGGGACGTTCAAGTTCGCCGCGAAGCTGACCATGACGGACATCCCGAAACCCGATGGCACCAAGTACAACAGCGCCTGTTCGGGTTCCCTGATCGCCAAGAAGTGGATCATCACGGCCGGCCACTGCTTCCACGACGCGGCCCGCAACCCGGTGTCCGGCCCGGTGCCGTACCCGACATCCGTGCTGCTGGGCACGACGACCGTGGACAAGCCGGGCGTCACCCGCAACGTCGTGACGGTGTACCAGTCGCCGAGCAACGACATCGCGATCGCCGAACTCGACAAGCCGGTCTTCGGCATCGAGCCGCTGTCGATCAACCACCGGACGCCGGCGATCGACCAGCAGGTCACGCTGGCCGGCTGGGGCAGCCTCACTTCCGTCGACCCGACGCCGGGTACGAAGCTCCAGCAGGGACAGATGAAGGTCGCGACCGTCGACCCGCAGTACGTGGGTGTGAAGGGCTTCGCCCCGACGTCCACGACGAGCGCGTGCACGTACGACTCGGGCGCGCCGTACTTCGTCCCGTCGGGCAAGAGCGGCGGCCGCCTGGTGTCCATCGAGAGCGACGGCCCGGACTGCCCCCACGACCAGGCGGAGACCACGGCCCGCGTGGACGTCGTCGCGGACTGGATCGCTTCGCACTTGGGCTGAACGGCGTATTTTCCCGCAGCGCGACGTCACTACTCTCGGAAGTGATCACCGGCCCTCGACCGCTGGTGCGTGACAAGGGGGATCCACCGATGCGCGTTCGCGCTGTGTTTTCCGCTGCCCTTTTGACAATGGCCGCCGGGCTCGCCACCGCGGGCCCGGCGTCGGCCGTGGCCAACGGCTCCGACGTCCCGGCGGGGACGTTCCAGTTCGCCGCCAAGCTGACGATGACGAACATCCCGAAGCCCGACGGCACGAAGTACAACAGCGCGTGCTCCGGCGCGCTGATCGCGGCGAAGTGGATCATCACCGCGGGCCACTGCTTCCACGACGCCAACCGCAACCGCGTCTCCGGGCCGGTGCCGTACCCGACTTCGGTGCTGCTCGGCACGGTCAACCAGGGCACGCCCGGCGTGACGCGCAACGTCGTCACCGTCTACCAGGCGAGCGTCAACGACATCGCGATCGCGACACTCGACGCGGACGTCACCGGTATCACGCCGCTGACGGTCAACCGGGTCACGCCGGCGGTCGGGCAGTTGCTGACCCTCGCCGGCTGGGGCAGTCTCACCGCCACCAACCCCACGCCGTCGACGAAGCTGCAGCAGGGGACCGTGAAGGTCGGCCAGATCGCCGCCTCCACGCTCGGTGTCCAGGGCGTCGCGCCGACGTCGACCACCAGCGCCTGCGTGTACGACTCAGGAGCGCCGTACTTCGTCGCCGGCGGGTCCGGCGGGCAGTTGGTGTCCGTCGAGTCGACCGGGCCCGACTGCCCGCACAACCAGCTCGAGACCGCCTCGCGCGTGGACGTCGTCGCGGACTGGATCGCTTCGCACGTCGGCTGACCGCCGTCCGGGCGTCACCCGGTGGGTTATCGGGTGACGCCCGGCCAGGGAATTCCGCGGGGAGCGCCGCGGCCCTAACGTCGAACGTCGATCACCGACTCGACGAAGGGGAAGAATGCGCCTGCGCGCCCTGCTCGCCGCTGCTGTCCTGACCATCACCACCGCCCCGGCCGCCTTGGCCGCGCCCGGGGTCGCCCACGGCTCGGACGTCCCGCCGGGGCAGTTCGGGTTCGTCACGAAGCTCGCCATGACGAAGATCCCGCGCCCGGACGGCTCGACCTACGGCAGCTATTGCACCGGCACCCTGATCGCACCCGCCTGGGTCCTGACCACCGGCCACTGCTTCCACGACGCGAACCGCAACCGCGTCTCGGGCAAGGTCCCGTACCCGACCACGGCGACCCTGGGCCTGGTCGACGAGGCGACGGAGTCCGGCATCGCCCGCAAGGTGACCGAGGTGGTCCAGGCCAAGGAGAACGACGTGGCCCTGGCCAAGCTCGACTCCCCGGTGACCACCGTCGCGCCCCTGAAGGTGAACCGCACGGCGCCGAAGGTCGGGCAGCAGCTGACCCTGGCCGGCTGGGGCAGCCTGACGGGCACGGACCCCAAGCCGGCCTCCCGCCTGCAGCAGGGCACGGTGGCCGTCGCGAAGGTGGAACCGACCACCCTGGGCGTCCGCGGCGCGGCTCCCGAGATCACGACGAGCGCGTGCACGTACGACTCGGGAGCCCCGTACTTCACGGGGACCGAACTCGTCGCCCTCGAAGCCACCGGCCCGGGCTGCCCCCACGCGGGCATCGAAACGACGAGCCGGGCGGACGTCGTGGCGGCCTGGATCACCAAAACGACGGCTTGATACACCCCGCACTCCGCCGTGAGCGAACACCACGCAGAGCCAAACGGGTGATATTCCCCACCTGACCAGAAGAAGTTTTCCCGCTCGCGGCACACGAAAAAGGGCCCCGGCAACCAGCCGGGGCCCTTTCGCTGTGGGCGAGGAGGGAGTTGAACCCTCACGTCCTTTCGGACACACGGACCTGAACCGTGCGCGTCTGCCATTCCGCCACTCGCCCGAGCGCTTCACTGCGACAGCGAGGAGAAGACTAGCAGGTCGTTTGAACCGGTTTCACCGGGGGCCGTGTCGAGGCTCGCTCACCCGGATAGGATCGATAGCGGAAGCACACGTGTGAGGAGGTTTTCCCCGGTGAGCCGCGTCGAGCGTTTTGACAGACGCCTCGAGAACCTGGTGGGGAACACTTTCGCGCGCATGTTCGGTGGCAACGTCGTCACGCAGGAAGTGGCGATCGCCCTGGAGCGGGAGAGTGAGGAGAACGTTCGTGAGCTGGCAGGCGGTCGGCAGCTCGCCCCCAATCACTACATCGTGTCCCTGGGGGCGGCTGACCACGAGCGCATGGCCGGTGACGAGCAACGGGTCACCCAGGTACTGGCCAAGGCGGTGGCGGAACACCTCGCCGCCGAAGGCCTGGACACCTATGGTGACGTCGTCGTATCACTCGAGCGCAACGAGGCGCTGCATACTGGACAGTTCAAGACCCGTTCGTCCGTCGATCCCGACGCCCGCCCCTCAGGCGCCGGTTCACCGCGGTCGGCACGACCCAGCAACGCAGGAGACCCAGCAATGAGCCAGCCCCCCGGCTACGGCCAATACGACCAGGGTGACCCGTACGGCCAGCAGGGCCAGTACGGCTACGGACAGCAGGGTGGCCAGCAGCCCGGGTACGACCAGGGTTACGGCCAGCAGCAGGGCGGCTACGACCAGTACGGCCAGCCACAGCAGGGTGGCGCCTACGACCAGGGTTACGCCCAGCAGCAGGCTGGCTACGACCAGGGTGGGTACGCCCAGCCCCAGCAGGGCGGTGGCTACGACCAGGGCGGCTACGCGCAGCCCCAGGGCGGCGGCTACGACCAAGGCGGGTACGCCCAGCCCCAGCAAGGTGGCTACGAGCAGGGTGGCTACCAGCAGCCGGGCTACGACCAGTACGGCGGCCAGCAGCAGGGTGGCTACGACCAGTACGGCGGCCAGCAGCAGGGTGGCTACGACCAGTACGGGCAGCAGGCGTACGCCCAGCCGGGCGCCGACCCGTACGCCCAGCAGCAGGGTGGGTACGCCCCGCCCGCGGCCGGCCGCCAGCTCGCGGCGAGCCTGCAGCTGGACGACGGCTCGAACCGGACGTACTCGCTCAAGCAGGGCGGGAACGTCGTGGGCCGGGGCCAGGACGCGGACTTCCGCCTGCCGGACACCGGCGTCTCGCGCCGGCACCTGGAGATCACCTGGGACGGCCAGAGCGCGACGCTCGCCGACATCGGCTCGACCAACGGCACGACCGTGAACGGCACTCCGGTCCAGACCTGGCAGCTCGCGGACGGCGACGTCATCCGGGTGGGGCACTCCTCGCTCGTGTTCCGTACGCAGGGCTGACTGGGAGCACGGAATACTGTTCCCGCAGAATTGACGTGCGGGGGGACCGCGGCGTACCCGCGTCGCGGCTGCACGGACGAGTCGGGAGCGGACACACCAAGTGCCAGAGCTGGTCGTACAACTCACCAGGGTGGGCTTCCTCGTGCTGCTCTGGCTCTTCGTGTTCGCCGCGCTCAGAGTCGTCCGCTCGGACCTCTACGCGGCGTCGGGTATGCGCGTCCAGGTGCCGACCTTCGGGCGCAAGAAAGAGAAGAAGCCGCGCAACAGCAAGTCGCCGCAGCAGCTGCTGGTGACCCACGGCGCGCTGGCCGGAACCCGCATCGCGCTCGACGGGCGGCCGATCCTGATCGGCCGTGCCGACGACTCCACGCTGGTGCTCGACGACGACTACGCGTCGACCCGGCACGCCCGGATCGCCCAGCGCGGTGAGGACTGGTACGTGGAAGATCTGGGCTCGACGAACGGGACGTATCTGGACCGGGCTAAGGTCACTGCACCCCTCCGGGTCCCGCTCGGAGTCCCCATCCGGATCGGCAAGACGGTGATCGAGCTTCGCCCATGACTCTCGTCCTCCGCTACGCAGCCCGCAGCGACCGGGGCCTGGTGCGTTCGAGCAACCAGGACTCCGTGTACGCCGGCCCTCGCCTGCTCGCGCTCGCCGACGGTATGGGTGGCCACGCGGCGGGTGAGGTGGCCAGCAAGGTCGTCATCGCCTCGCTCGCGCCGCTCGACGACGACGAACCCCGCGACGACCTGCTCGCCCAGCTGCGCGAGGCGGTGGCGAACGGCAACGCCGCGATCGCCGAGCTCGTCTCGCAGGACCCGGACCTGGACGGCATGGGCACGACGTTGACCGCTGTGCTGTTCGCCGGCACCCGGCTGGGGCTGGTGCACGTCGGCGACTCGCGCGCTTACCTCCTGCGAGGCGGTCAGTTCGCGCAGATCACGCGCGACGACAGCTTCGTCAACGAACTGCTCGAACAGGGCCGGATCACGCCCGAAGAGGCGGCGGTGCACCCGCAGCGGTCGCTGCTGCTGAAGGCGCTCACCGGGCACGAGGTCGAGCCGAGCCTGACCGTGCGCGAAGCCCGCTCCGGCGACCGGTACCTGATCTGCTCGGACGGCCTGTCCGGCATGGTCAGCGACGAGACGCTGACCGAGGCCGTGCAGATCCCGGACCCGCAGCAGTGCGCGGACCGGATGATCGAACTGGCGCTCAAGGGCGGCGGCACCGACAACGTCACGGTGATCATCGCCGACGTCGTCGACGTCGACTTCGGCGAGGACGCCCCCATCGTGGGCGGCGCCGCCGGGGACGGCAGCGACGAGCTGCACCAGGGCGACTCGCCCGCGGCGCGGGCCAGGGCACTGACGCAGCCGGCGCCGCAGCCGCGTCCCGAGCTGCCGCAGCCGAGCGTGGACCCGAAGGCCAAGCGCCGGAAGCGGTTCCGCTGGCTCGCCGGTGCGCTGGTGGTCCTCATCGTGCTCGCCGCGGCCGCCATCGCGACCCGGTACTTCGTCCTGAGTCAGTACTATGTCGGCGAAGGTGCGGACCAGGAGGTCGTGATCTACCGCGGCGTTCCCGGCAGCATCCTCGGCATCGACCTGCACACCTACGAGCAGGGCTCGTGCCCGCCCAACCAGGTGTGCACGGACAAGCTGCGCGTCGACCAGCTCCAGGAGGACGCGCGGCTGGCGGTGCAGAACGGCGTCAAGAAGGACAGCCTCGACGACGCGCGGAAGTACATCGACGACTTCCTGCAGCTGCACAAGCGCTTGAACAACTGCGCGCCGCCGGGCGGTCAGCCGTCCACGACGCCGACCCCCACGGTCTCGCCGACGCCCACCACGTCGGCCCCGGCCGGCTCCACTGCTCCGTCGTCGGCGAACCAGCCAGCGGGGAGGGACTGCTCGACGCCGAGTTCGACGGCACCGACGACGGGAGGCGGTAACTGATGAGCCAGCCCGCCGCGCGCACCGCCGAGCCGCTCGCCGCGCAGTTCCAGACGAACCCGCCGCGCGAGGTCCCGACCCGCCGCAACACCGAGCTGGTGCTGCTGGGGTTCGCCGCGTTCATCGTCACCATCGCCCTGGTGCTGGTGGAGGCGAACCAGGAGCAGCAGCTCACCTGGTCGATCGTCTGGCTCGGCCTCGCCTACCTCGCGATCTTCGCCGCGGCGCACCTGGCGGTGCGCAAATGGGCGCCGTACGCGGACCCGGTGCTGCTCCCCTGCGTCGCGCTGCTGAACGGCATCGGCCTGGTGATGATCCACCGGATCGACCTGGCGCTGGCGGAACGGGCCACGCAGAACGGCAAGGACTACACCCCCGCCGTCACCGCGCAGGTGCTGTTCACGGTCATCTCCCTGGCGTTCTTCGTCGCGGTGCTGATCTTCGTGAACGACCACCGCACGCTGACCCGCTACGGCTACACCGCGGGCCTGGTCGGCATCGTGGCGCTGGCCCTGCCGGCGCTGCTGCCGTCGAGCCTGTCCGAGGTCAACGGCGCCAAGGTCTGGCTGAAGCTGCCGGGGTTCTCGATCCAGCCGGGCGAGTTCGCGAAGATCCTGCTGATGATCTTCTTCGCCTCGTTCCTGGTGTCGAAGCGCGACCTGTTCATGGTGGCGGGCAAGAAGTTCCTCGGCGTCGAACTGCCGCGCGCCCGTGACCTGGGCCCGATCCTCATCGCCGCGGTCGCCTGCATCGGCATCCTGGTGTTCGAGAAGGACCTCGGCACGTCGCTGCTGTTCTTCAGCGTCATCCTGATGATGCTGTACGTGGCGACCGAACGGATCATCTGGGTCGTCCTCGGCCTCAGCTTCTTCGTCGGCGGCTGCCTGATCGCCTACAACCTCTTCACGCACGTCCAGCAGCGCGTCGCCAACTGGCTGGACCCGCTGGCCACCTACGACAAGCTCGGCGGCGGCTACCAGATCGCGCAGGGCCTGTTCGGGCTCGGCACCGGCGGCATCGGGGGCACCGGGCTCGGCGCCGGGCGCCCGGACATGGTCCCGGAGGCCAACACCGACTTCATCACCGCCGCGATCGGCGAAGAGCTTGGCTTCATCGGCCTCGCCGCCGTCCTGATGCTGTACCTGCTGGTCGCGATGCGCGGCATGCGGAGCGCGCTCGCGGTGCGGGACACGTTCGGCAAGCTGCTCGGCGGCGGGCTGGCGTTCACCATGGTCATGCAGATCTTCGTCGTCGTCGGCGGGGTCACGAAACTCATCCCGGAGACCGGTATCACCGCCCCCTTCCTGTCGAAGGGTGGTTCGTCGCTGCTGGCGAACTACATCCTCGTCGCGTTGCTGCTCCGGATCTCCGACGCCGCCCGGCGGCCGGCGGCCCGCCCGAAGCCGCAGGCCCAGCCCCAGGCGCCGATCGCCGAGGCCCACACCGTGCTCGTGCAGCGCCCGCCGGCGGACGGAGGCGCCCAGGCATGAACACCCCGCTGCGCAAGGTCGGCATGGCGATGCTCGTCATGGTCGTCCTGCTGCTGGCGAACGCCACCTACATCCAGGTGGTGAAGGCCGACGACTACCGCACCGACTCGCGCAACGCGCGGGTCCTCTACGACGAGTTCGCCCGCCGCCGCGGCCAGATCGTCTCGCAGGCGAACGGCGAAGTGCTGGCGAAGGTCGACCCGTCGAACGACAAGTACAAGTACACCCGCTCCTACGTCGACGGGCCGATGTACGCCCCGGTGACCGGCTACTACTCGATCAACTACGGCTCCGGCGGGCTCGAGCGCTCCGAAGACGACGTCCTCAACGGCTCGGACCCGCGGCTGTTCGTGCGCCGGCTGTCGGACATGGTCACCGGCCGCGACCCCAGCGGCGGCAACGTCCGGCTGACCATCGACCCGGCCGTGCAGAAGGCGGCGTACGACCTGATGACGCAGAAGAACTACACCGGCGCGGTCGTCGCGATGGAGCCCAAGACCGGCCGGATCCTGGCGATGGTGTCGACGCCGTCGTACGACCCGAACAAGCTGGCGTCGCACACGTCGAAGGCGCAGACCGACGCGTGGAACTCCTACGTCAAGGACGACAAGAACCCGATGCTGAACCGGGCGATCTCGGAGACCTACCCGCCGGGCTCGACGTTCAAGCTGGTCACCGCGTCCGCCGTGCTCGAAGACGGCAAGGGCCCGGACACCCCGGTCAACCCGGCGCCGAACACGAAGCTGCCCGGCACGAGCGTCACGCTGGAGAACTACGCCGGCGAGCCGTGCCCGGGGACCACGTTCAAGGACGCGCTCGCGCACTCCTGCAACGTGCCGTTCGCGGAGTTCGCCGGCCAGCTCGGCGCGGACAAGATGAAGAAGACGGCAGCGAACTTCGGCATCGGGCAGACCGACCTGACCGTGCCGATGAAGGTCGCGCCGTCCACGGTCGGCCCGCTCGACTCCCAGGGCGCGCTCTACCAGAGCGGCATCGGCCAGCGCGACGTCCGGCTGACCCCGCTGCAGGACTGCCTCCTCGCGGCCACCGTGGCCAACGGCGGGATGGCGATGAAGCCACAGCTGGTGCAGTCGGTACTGGCGCCGGACCTGTCGACCATCGAGGACTACAGTCCCACCGAGCTCACCGGCACGGCGGCACTCTCGTCGTCGAACGCCGCGATCCTCAAGGACATGATGATCGCTTCCGAGGGCTTCACCAAGGGCGGCGGCAAGCGCCCGGACATCCAGATCGCGTCGAAGACCGGCACGGCCGAGCACGGCACGGACTCCAAGAACACCGCCCCGCACGCCTGGTACACCGCCTTCGCCCCGGCGAACGACCCGCAGATCGCGGTCGCCGTCATCGTCGAAGACGGCGGCAACCGCGGGCTCGCGGCCACCGGCGGCTCGGTCGCCGCGGAGATCGGCCGCGCCGCGATCAACGCCAAGCTCGGGGGTGGATAGCGCATGCTGTCCTCCGGTCAGCTGCTGGCCGACCGCTACAAGCTGACGAGCCGGATCGCCGTCGGCGGGATGGGCGAGGTCTGGCAGGCCAGTGACACCCGGCTGGACCGGACCGTTGCCGTCAAGATCCTCAAGGCCGAACTCTCCGGCGATGCCGAGTTCCTCCACCGCTTCCGCACCGAAGCGCGGATGACAGCGTCCCTGAACCACCCCGGCATCGCCGCGGTGCACGACTACGGCGAGACCATCTTCGACGGTGACCTGCCGATCGCGTACCTCGTGATGGAGCTCGTCGACGGCGACCCGCTGGCCGGGCTGCTGGCCAAGCACGGCCGGCTGTCGGCGGAGTTCACGCTCGACATGCTCGAGCAGGCGGGCAACGCGCTGCAGGCCGCGCACGAACAGGGCCTGGTCCACCGGGACGTCAAGCCGGGCAACATCCTGGTGACGTCGGCGGGCCAGGTGAAGATCACCGACTTCGGCGTGGCGAAGGCGGCCGACGCCGCCCCGGTCACGCGCTCCGGCATGGTCATGGGCACCGCGCACTACATCGCGCCGGAGCAGGCGCTCGGGCACCCGGCCGAGCCGGCGTCCGACGTCTACTCGCTCGCGGTGTGCGGTTACGAGTGCCTCGCCGGGCACCGGCCGTTCCTGTCCGAAAACGCGGTGACGGTCGCGATGATGCACATCCGCGACATCGCTCCGCCGCTGCCGCCGGACGTCCCGCCCGCCGCGCGCGCGGTGATCGACGCGACGCTGGTGAAGGACCCGCGGCAGCGCTACAACAGCGGCGGCGAGTTCGCGGCCGCCGTCGCCGCGGTCCGCGCCGGGATGCCGCTGCCGACGCCGCGCGGGCTGGTCAACGCCTCGTACGCGACGGGCCAGCAGCCGGTGGTGCAGCAACCGCAGCAGCAGCAGCAGCCGGTGCAGCAACCGGTGCCGCAGCAGCAGGTCCCGCCGCAGCAGCAGCACATGCCGGTCGGCCCGCCGTCGCCGGCGGTGAACCCGATGGTCGCCATCGGCCCGCCGTCCCGGCCCGTGCTGCGTCCGGTCATGGCGCCGGTGCACCGGAAGAAGTCCCAGTGGGGCTGGTGGGCGCTCCTCGCGGCCATCCTGCTCGTTGTCCTGGTGGCGGCCATCGTCCTGGTGGCGAAGATGATCGGCAGCTCGGGCTCGCCACCGCACACCAGCCAGACGAGCCAGGTGGTCCCGGGCAGACAGCCGCCCGCGGGAGAACCGCCCGCATCGGGCGCGTTACCGGCGGACTCTCCCGGCACGACCGACGATGGCCAGCAAGGCATCCTGACCACACCTTGGACGGAATGGAACGGCACCCAGAGATGAGCACACCCAGACTGCTCTCCAACCGGTACGAGCTGGGCGAAACGCTCGGCTACGGAGGCATGTCCGAGGTCCATCACGGCCACGACGTGCGCCTCGGCCGGGAAGTCGCGATCAAGATCCTCCGTGCCGATCTCGCCAGGGATCCGCAGTTCCTGGAGCGCTTCCGCCGCGAAGCGCAGAACGCCGCCGCCCTGAACCACCCGGCGATCGTCGCGGTCTACGACACGGGCGAAGCGAACGCCGAGTTCGGCCCGCTGCCGTACATCGTCATGGAGTACGTCGAAGGCCGGACGCTGCGCGACATCGTCAAGACCGAAGGCCCGATGTCGCAGAAGCGCGCCATGGAGGTCATGGCCGACGTCTGCGCGGCGCTCGACTTCTCCCACCGTCACGGCATCGTGCACCGCGACGTCAAGCCGGCCAACGTGATGATCACGAAGAACGGCGCGGTCAAGGTGATGGACTTCGGCATCGCGCGCGCGATGCACGACGGCCAGTCCGCGATGACCCAGACCGCCGCGGTGATCGGCACGGCGCAGTACCTGTCGCCGGAGCAGGCCCGCGGTGAGTCGGTCGACGCCCGTTCGGACGTCTACGCCGCCGGGTGCGTGCTGTACGAACTGATCACCGGTGAGCCGCCGTTCACCGGCGACTCCCCGGTCGCAGTCGCCTACCAGCACGTCCGTGAGGATCCGAGCCCGCCGTCGTCGGTGAACCCGGCGGTGGCGCCGGAGCTGGACGCGGTCGTGCTGAAGGCGCTGGCCAAGGGCCCGGCGAACCGCTACCAGTCGGCGGCGGAGATGCGCTCGGACCTGGTGCGCACGCTCTCGGGCCAGCGCCCGGCGGCGCCGATGGTGATGTCCGAGGACGAGCGCACGCAGGTGATGAACACCGACCGGCGCCAGCCGCAGCGTTACGAGGAGTACGACGCCCCGGACGACGAGGACCCGAAGGCCAAGCGCCGGCGCCGGACCATCCTGGCCGTGCTGGGCGCGCTGTTCGTGCTCGGCGCGGTGCTGCTGATCATGTGGCTGTCGAACGCGTTCAAGAGCAACGACGAAGCGACCACCGTAGCCATCCCCGACGTCAAGGGGCAGTCGGAGCTGGCGGCCAAGAACACCTTGCGCGAGAAGGGCTTGAACAACTTCGCGCCGAACAAGACGGTGCCTTGCGGCGTTCCCGACGCGAGCGGCAACGTGCCCTGCACGAACGACCAGGTCAACCAGGTCATCGACATCACCCCCGGCGTGGGCACACCGGTCGCCAAGGAAGCGCAGATCACGCTCACCATCGGCCAGGCGCCGGGCAAGGCGAAGGTGCCGGACCTCAAGGATCTCACCCCCGGGGAGGCGGAAGCGAAGCTCAAGGAAGCCGGGCTGACGCTGAACCCGTCGGTGCAGGAAGTCGACGTCGACGACTCGAACGACGCCGGGAAGGTCGTCAACCAGACTCCCCAGGCCGGCAACGAGGTCCAGCAGGGCACGAGCGTGTCCATCTCCATCGGCAAGGGCAAGCAGCTCAAGCAGGTCCCGAACCTCATCGGCAAGACCTTCTCCGAGGCCAGCTCCACCCTCACCGGCATGGGCTTCACCGTGAAGCGGGTGGAGCAGCAGTCCGACCAGCCGAAGGAACAGGTCATCCAGCAGACCCCGAACGGCGGCCAGGTGACGGCGGGCAGCCAGATCACCTTGACCGTCTCCACGGGTCAGCCGGAAAACACCAAGATCGAGATGCCGTCCCTGGTCGGCATGACGGTCGACGAGGCTCAGCAGAAGCTGCAGAGCATGGGCTGGACCGAAACCCTGAAGGAGCAGTCCGACCGGACGAGCAACAAGCCCGAGGGCCAGATTACGAGGCAGAGCGTCTCGCCGGGTACGCAGATCGACAAGGACCAGAAGATCACGGTTTCGGTGTCGGAGGGCCCGTTGTTCCCGACGTCTCCCTCCAGCGGTCCCTGATCCCCATTCACGAAGAAGGCCCGCACGGTTCGCCGTGCGGGCCTTCTTCGTCGTTCAGGCTTTGTCGAGAAATCCTTGGACGGCGCCGAGAACTTGCTCGGCGTCGCTCGCGGGACCGCAGTCGAGCTCCAGTTCTTCGGCCGCGCCGGAGCGCTTGACCTTCAAGGAGACGCGGCCTTCCCGGTAGCGCGGCAGCCAGGCGAACAGCGAACGGCAGAAGACCCCGGCGGAGTTGCTGGTCACGCCGACCACGACGGCGTCGAACAACTGGACGCGGCCGCGCAGCTCGTCCTCGCCCCGCAGCCAGGCGGCGAGGTCTTGGAGCTCGCCGTCGGAGTCCGGTCCGGTGATCGCGACGATCCCAGCCGTCACCCGTTCTCCCTTCGCCCAGAACCGAAGGACCCGAACCTTAGCCGGGTTCGAGTACCCGCCGGTACCCTGCCGCGGAAATTGAAGATTGCAAATTGCACTCAGGAACGGCGCTGCACGAGCCGAGCCACGACGAGGAAGCTCGCGGCCAGCACCACCGCCGACGTCATCACGGCCAGGACGAGCGGTCCGCCGACCGGTTCCTCGTCGGTCAGGGCGTGCAGCAGCGGGTGGACCAGCGGGATCTTCGCCAGCAGCACGACGATCGTCGTGACGACGGCGGCGAGCACCGTCCAGCCGACCCGCTGCACGAGCAGCCGCGAGCACGGCAGCGCGATCGCGATGCCCAGCAGCGCGCACGCGAGGTGGGCAAGCAGCCCGATGCCCAGCGCCGCCGGCTGGAACTTGACCGACTTGAGGGCCGACCACGTCTCGGTGATCACGGTGAGGATCGCGGAGCACGCCAGCACGGTGAGGATCGCCCCGGTGATCATCCGCCGCCACTGCCGCGCGTGGCTGAGGGTGACCAGCCGCTGCACCGGATCCTCGATGTCGAGCAGCGCGATCGTCAGCCAGCACGACACGACGAGCAGGCCGCCGGCGCTCACGCCGAACAGCGGCAGCGGCGGCGAATGCGGGTCGGCGTAGAGGATCACGCACAGCGCGAGGTAAGCCAGCAGCGCCGGCAGGTACCGCTGCGAATGGCCGAGCAGCGCCAGGTAGTAGCGGGTCAGGGCGAGCACGGTGCCACCTCCCGCACCGACCAGCCGTCCTTCAACGCCCGCAGCAGAATGGCGTCCACCGAAGCGACCTCGACCGTGAGCACGACTTGGGGGCCTTCCGCGACCGCGTGGCGCACGCCGGGCTCGTCCACCCACCCGGTGCCGTGGCCGCGCAGCACAATCCGCGTCGTCGGCTCGGTGCTCTCCGCCGTGAGCCGGCCGTCGTTCATGAGGTGGACGACGTCGGCGTGGTCGTGCACCACCTGCGGCCGGTGGTCGGTGAACACGACGCTCGCGCCCCGCGCCCGCGTCTCGGCGACGACCTCGCCGAGGATCGCGTGCGTCCCGACGTCGAGCCCGGACCACGGCTCGTCGAGGATCAGCAGGTCCGGCCGCACCATGACGGCCTGCGCGAGCCCGACCTTCTGCGCGTTGCCCTTGGACAGCGTGCGCAGCGGCGCCGTCGGGCCGCCGACCAGCGCGAGCCGCTCGAGCAGCGGGTCGATCACCGAAAGGTCGGCGAACCCGCGGATGCGCGCCATGTGCCGCAGGTACGCCCGCGCGCCCATGCGCTGACCGGCCGGGAAGCGGTCCGGCAGGTAGCCGATCCGCGGGGTGCCGGTGAGGGTGCCGGTGGTCGGGTGCGAGACGCCGGCCATGATCCGCAGCAGCGTCGACTTGCCGGAGCCGTTGCTGCCGAGGACGCCGACGACGTGCCCGGGCTCGACGCTCAGGTCGACGTCGTGGAGGACGAAGTCACCGCGCCCGTACCGCTTGCCGACTCCCTCGAGCCGGATCACGCAACAGCGGCCTTCTGAAGCGCCTTGGTCGCCCGCTCGAGCTCCTCGACGCGGGCCGGGTCGACGGGATGACCGGCCGCGGCCAGCCAGTTCGCCAGCATCCGGTGGCCGCCCTCGGTGAGCACCGACTCGGGGTGGAACTGGACGCCTTCCAGCGGCAGCTCGCGGTGGCGCATGCCCATCACGATGCCGGTCTCGGTGCGGCCGGTGACCTCGAAGACGTCGGCCGGGATGGTGTCGGGCACCACGGTCAAGGAGTGGTACCGGGTGGCCGTGAACTCCTCGGGCAGGTCCTTGAGGACGCCCGTGCCCTCGTGCCGGACCTGGCTCGTCTTGCCGTGGAGCAGCTCGGGCGCGCGGTCCACGGTCGCGCCGTAGACGACGCCGAGCGCTTGGTGGCCGAGGCAGACGCCGAGCATCGGCGTGCGGGTCTCGGCGCACTTGCGGATGACGTCCATGCTCTGACCAGCGCGTTCGGGAGTTCCCGGGCCCGGCGAGACGAGCACGGCGTCGAACTCGGGAACGCGGTCGAGGTCCACGACGTCGTTGCGCCAGACCGTGCAGTCGGCGCCGAGCTGGGCCAGGTACTGGACCAGGTTGTAGACGAAGCTGTCGTAGTTGTCGACGACGAGAACGCGCATGTGCCGAGCCTACCGGCTCCCAGCTAGTGGACCGTACCGTAAATCACATTTTAGGTTAGGGCAACCTAACCTACCGTGGAACGAGTGAGCCGATCTCTTCGCGTAGCCGTCGTGGGCGCTGGTCCCGCGGGCATTTACGCCGCCGACATCCTGGACAAGTCTGACGTGTCGGGCGGAGTCGTGGTCGACCTCTTCGAACGGATGCCCGCGCCCTTTGGGTTGATCCGCTACGGCGTCGCGCCCGACCACCCGCGGATCAAGGGCATCGTGACGGCGCTGCACAAGGTGCTGGACAAGCCGAACATCCGCCTGCTGGGCAACATCGACTACGGCTCCGACATCAAGCTCGACGAGCTGCGCGAGTTCTACGACGCGGTGATCTTCTCGACCGGCGCGTCCGCCGACCGCGAGCTCGACATCCCGGGCATCGACCTGGACGGCAGCCACGGCGCCGCGGACTTCGTGTCCTGGTACGACGGCCACCCGGACGTGCCGCGCACCTGGCCGCTCGACGCGTCTTCGGTCGCGGTCCTCGGCGTCGGCAACGTGGCGCTGGACGTCGCACGCATCCTGGCGAAGACGGCCGACGAGCTGCTGACCACCGACATCCCGGACAACGTCTACCAGGGCCTGAAGGCCAGCCCGATCACCGACGTGCACGTGTTCGGCCGCCGCGGCCCGGCCCAGGCGAAGTTCACGCCGCTGGAGCTGCGCGAGCTGGACCACTCGCCGAACGTCGAGGTCATCGTGTCCCCGGAGGACATCGAGTTCGACGACGGCAGCATCGCGGCGCTGCGGGCGTCGAAGCAGATCGACATGGTCGTGAAGACGCTGCAGGAGTGGGCGATCCGCGAGCCGGGCTCGCGCCCGAAACGGCTGCACCTGCACTTCTTCCACTCGCCCACGGAAGTCCTGGGCACGGACGGCCGGGTTTCCGGCCTGCGCACGGAACGGACCGAACTGACCGGCGACGGGAACGTGCGCGGCACCGGCGAGTTCCACGACTGGGACGTCCAGGCGGTGTACCGCGCGGTGGGCTACCTGTCGTCGCACCTGCCGGAGCTCCCGTTCGACCACGTCCACGGCGTGGTCCCGAACCAGGCGGGCCGCGTGCTGGATCTCGACGAGAACCAGCTCCCGGGTGTGTACGTCACGGGCTGGATCAAGCGCGGACCGGTGGGCCTGATCGGCCACACGAAGGGCGACGCGGCGGAGACGATCGCGAACCTGCTGTCGGACGCGGAAACGCTGGCCGCCCCGAAGTACGCGTCCCCGGACGCGATCCTGGAGTTCCTGGCGGCGCGCGGGATCCCGTTCACGACCTGGGAAGGCTGGGGCAAGCTCGACGCGCACGAGAAGTCGCTGGGCCTGGCCGCGGGCCGTGAGCGGATCAAGGTCGTGGAGCGCGAAGAGATGACCCGGGTTTCGCGCGGCTAAACGGCACCGAGGTACGCGAGGACGGCCAGCACACGGCGGTTCGTGTCATCCGAAGCCGAGATGCCGAGCTTCTGGAAGATGTTCGCTGTGTGCTTGCCGACCGCGCCTTCGCTGAAGTGCAGCCGTCCGGCGATCGCCGCGTTGGAGCAGCCCTCCGCCATCAAGCCGAGGACCTCGCGTTCGCGCGGGGTCAGGGCGGCGAGGGGGTCGGACGCGTTGCCGGACAGGAGTTTCGCGATCACTTCGGGGTCCATCACCGTGCCGCCGGCCGCGACCCGGCGGACCGCGTCGATGAACTGGTCCGCGTTGAAGACCCGGTCCTTCAGCAGGTAACCGATCGCGCCGGTGCCGTCGGCGAGGAGTTCGCGGGCGTACAGCTGCTCGACGTGCTGGGACAGCACGAGGATCGGCAGGCCCGGGAATTCGCGCCGGGCCGCCAACGACACCTGCAGGCCTTCGTCCGTGTTCGTCGGGGGCATGCGAACGTCCACAACGGACACATCGGGCCGGTGCTCCCGCAGTGCTGCGGCCAGTTCGGGACCGCTGCCGACCGCCGCGACGACATCGAAACCGTGTGCTGCCAGGAGATGCGTCAGGCCGTCTCGGAGGAGGTACTGGTCCTCGGCGACGACTGTTCTGGGTCGCCCCCCTTGGGGGCTCCGGGTGGCAGAGCCCCCGGCCCGGGGCGAAGCCCCGGATGTATCAGGCACGGAATCTCCACGGTCGCCCTCGTCGGCCCGCCGATCGGGCTGGTCAGCGTCAACCTACCGTCGAAGCCGCCCAGCCGACGCTCGATTCCGCGGAGTCCCGAGCCCCGCGCCGGGTTCGCGCCGCCCTTGCCGTCGTCGGTCACGACGACCGTCAGCTGGTCGTCGGCGAAGCCGACGTCGATCGACACCCGCCCCGCGCCGTGCTTGGCCGCGTTGCCCAGCAGTTCCGACACCGCGAAGTACGTGCACGCCTCCACCGGCTCCTCGATGCGTCCCGGCAGCGAGCCCGTGACCTGCGCCTTCAGCGGGCTGTCCAAAGCCAGCGCGCGCACGGCGTCCAGCAGCCCGCGCTCGGACAGCACCGGCGGGTGGATGCCGCGGATCAGGACCCGCAGCTCGGTGAGCGCTTCCGACGACGCCGCGCGCAGCTCGGCCGCGAGCCGCTTCGCCGCCGCCGGATCGGTGTCCACGAGCGCCTCGACCGCGCCGAGCTTCATCCCCATCGCGACCAGCCGCGACTGGATGCCGTCGTGCAGGTCGCGTTCGATCCGCCGCAGCTCCGCCGCCTGCGTCACGGTGACGTCGCTGCGGGTCTGCTTGAGCCGTTCGACGCGCTGGGCGAGCCGGGTCGCGTCCGTCGGCCCGAGCCAAACCCGCGCGAACCGCGCCTGCTGCCGGGCCAGCCACGTCGTCGGTGCCAGACCGGCCGCCAGCGCGGCGAGGCACAGCGGGGTTTGCGCGAGCGCGCCGAGGTGCGTCGACACCTCCGGCAGGAAGAGCCACTGGACCGGCGACGTCACGAAGGGCCGCCACACCCACAGCATCGCCAAGCCGATCGATCCCCAGCTGAGCAGCGCGGCCGTGGGCAGGGTCAACACCAGCGACACCAGCGGGACCAGGCCGCCGGCGGCGAGGTCGCGCCAGGTGGCCCGGTCGCGCAGGACCCATCGCCGTCGAGCGTGCTGGACCGGCCAGAACGGCTCCTCGTACAACCGCTTGCCGACCTGGAACAGCCCGTCCGGGCGGGGCACCGGGAGACCGGGCGGCGGGAGGTACGGGCGCGGGATCCGCACGCCGGTCCAGTTCCCGGCCTCACGCCGCAGCGTGTCCGTGATGGTCCGGCTCCCCAGCACGACCGGTGCCGCCACGGGTGCAGCGACGATGATGACGGCCAGCTGCCACACCGAGAAAACCAGGTGCACCACGGAAAGCGCGAGGATGCCGGCCTGGTGGCCGAGTGATTCGAGGTGCCGGTGCAGCCAGTTCTCGCGGTGTTCGACGACCGGGCGGGGGCCGAGCCACCAGCGCGTCCACCGGCCGTAGCCGCGCAGCACCACCGGCCCGCCGAGCAGCACAGCGATCGGCAGCAGCAGCGTGACCAGCGGGTTCAGCAGCTGCCAGGTGAACTCCCGGCCGGCCGCCGGGTCCTCCAGCGCCCACGTGAGCCGGTGCTGCCAGCGGACCCAGAACGCCCGCTTGTAGAGCTGGTTGCCGTCGCGGTACCAGCCGTCGCGTTCCCGCACCGGTTCCGGCGGCTCGGGCTGGTACGGCGGTTCGATCGCGACGCCGCACCAGCGCGCGGCCAGCGCCCGGGCCGTCGACGAGCGACCCCGCGTCCATTCGACCGCCGGGCCGAGGAAGAAGACCAGGCCGACGCACAGCACGGCGAACGCGATCAGCTCGACGAGCACGTCGAACCAGCTGAGCAACGAGAACGCGGCCAGCGCGCAGGCCCGCCCGAGGGCACGCAGGTACGTCATCCGGCACCTCCTTCCCCGCAGATCTTCGCCGGACCACCCCGGTCCACGCACTGCCCCAAACTCCCCGACCGGGGTGGGCCCAGCCCCACCCCGGCTTCAGCAAAACCCTACTTGAGCTGGGGATTCAGCGGCATTCTGCGCGGCGCCGAACCTTCGTAGCTTCATGACCATGCCCCTCATCGAAGTCACCGACCTCCGCAAGAGCTACGGCTCCCGGGTCGCGGTCGACGGCGTTTCCTTCACCGTCGAGCGCGGCGAAATCTTCGGCATCCTCGGCACGAACGGCGCCGGGAAGACCACGACCGTCGAATGCCTGCAGGGCCTTCGCCAGGCCGACAGCGGCGAGCTCTCCGTGCTCGGCCTCGACCCCGCGGCCGACCGCGCCGCGCTGACCCGTCGCGTCGGCGTCCAGCTGCAGGAAAGCCGGCTGCCCGCGAAGCTGCGGGTGCGTGAGGCGCTGGAGCTGTTCGCGTCCTTCTACCCGGACCCGGCCGACGTCGACGTCCTGCTCGACCAGGTCGACCTGCGAGACCACGCCCGCGCGTACTTCGGAAAGCTTTCCGGCGGTCAGAAGCAGCGTGTGTCGATCGCGCTGGCGCTGGTCGGCAACCCGGAACTGGCCATCCTCGACGAGCTGACCACCGGGCTCGACCCGCACGCCCGCCGTGAGACGTGGCGGCTGGTCGAAGGCGTGCGCGCCACCGGCGTCACCGTCCTGCTGGTCACCCACTTCATGGACGAGGCCGAGCGGCTCTGCGACCGCGTCGCGGTCTTCGACGCCGGGCGCGTGGTCGCCACCGGCACGCCCGCCGAGCTCCGCGCCGCGGCCGGAGCCTCCACTTTGGACGACGCGTTCGTCTCGCTCACGAGGAGCACGCTGTGAACACCTTCGCCAAGATCACCGCCACCGAAACGAAGCTCTTCCTCCGCACGCCGTTCATGGGTGTCGCGGGCATCCTGCTGCCGGCCGCGGTGCTGCTGGCGGTCGGCGCCATCCCGGGCATGACGGAGCCCAGCTCGGCCGCCGGTGGGTACCGGTTCATCGACGCGTGGGTGCCGTCGGTGATCGTCCTCAGCCTCGCGATGCTGGCGCTGCAGTCGATCCCGGGCGCCGTCGCGACCTACCGCGAGCAGGGCGTGCTGCGCCGGCTCGCCACGACCCCGGTGCACCCGGCGAACCTGCTGGGCGCACAGCTGCTGATCCACGTCGCCGTCGCGCTGGCGGGCATCGGCCTGACACTGGGCGTGGCCCACGCGGCCTACGACGTCCCGATGCCGAAGCATCCCCTGTTATTCCTGGTGACACTGCTGCTGGGCACGGTCTCGATGTTCTCGTTCGGCCTGCTGGCGGCGGCGGTCGCCCGGACGGCGAAGGCCGCCGGCGGCTTCGCGATGATCGCGTTCCTGCCCACGATGTTCTTCGGCGGCGTCTACCTGCCACGGGCGTTGCTGCCGGAGGTCCTCCAACGGATCGGCGACTACCTCCCGCCGGGCACCCAGGCCTTGCAGGACGCCTGGGTGGGCGCCGGCGTGCAGCCGCCGCAGCTGGTCGTGCTCGCCGGGTTCGCGGTGCTCGGAACGGCGCTGGCGGCGAAGCTCTTCCGCTGGGAGTGACCCCGCCTTCCGCCATATTGGTGATGATCATCGTTTTCTCTTGTGGCCGGGCCACCCGGCCGGTAGCCAGGAAGGTGGCCCTGCTCAAACTGGAGGTTCGATGTCCCTGGACGTGTCACCCGCGCTGCTGGAGAAGGCCGAGCGCGGGGAGGTCACCGACGCCGAGTTCGTCACCTGCGTCAAGGAATCCCTGCCGTACGCCTGGGAGGTCATCACCGGCGTCATCGCCGACGCCGAGGGAGCGGCGGACGGTTTCGCCGACAACGAGACGCCGCCACCGAGCGAGGCCGCCCGCGGGCAGCTCCTGCGGGCCCTGGCCTCGGACGCGATCCGCGGCGGCCTCGAACGCCACTTCGGCGTCAAGCTGGCCTTCCAGAACTGCCACCGGGTCGCCGTGTTCAAGAAGTCCGAACTGGACGGTGACCGCTACCGCGCGTTCGTCTCGCCGCGCGGCCAGCTGCTCAACCAGAGCCCGGAGCTGCGGGACTGCTAGCCCGCAGCGCGGGCAGCACCTCGGTGCCGATCCGCGCGATGTTCGCGTACGTGCCCTCCGGCGTACCCGACGCTTCCACGAGCATCAGCACGTGGGAGACGCCGGTGCGCCGGAGGCTCGTTCCCAGGACCCGGACGCAGTGGTCCGCCTCGCCGACGGGGTGAATTTCGCAGAGCCGTTCGGTGTACTCCCCCGGATCCCGCGCCGGCCCGGGCCGCCCGTCGACCGTGACGTGCGCGGCGAGCCCGTCCTTCAGCCACGCCGGCAGCGCCTCGCGGACGACGCCGGCGTCGCCCACCTGGCAGAGCACGGTCGAGACGTGGTCCGCGGGCTTTCCGTAGGCCGCGACGGTGGCTGCTTTCTCTTCGTCGTCCGCGTGCAGGCCGAGCAGCAGCGGCAGATCCCTCGCCGCGGCCAGCCGCACGGCATCCGACGCCGGCCCACCGCAGGCCACGACGACGTCCGGCCGCCGCTCCGGAGCCGGCACCACGGGCACCTCCCGGAAGGCGAAGTGCCGTCCCCGGGCACGCGCCCGGCCGGTGGTGGCCTGCAGGAAGACGTCGAGGGTCTCCTCGAAGCCCGTCTCGTAGCGGTCCAGACCGGTGCCGAAGACCTCGAGGTCCTGCCACGGGCCGCCACGCCCGACGCCGAGCCGCAGCCGGCCGCCGGAGACGGCGTCGAGCATCGCCCACTGCTCGGCCAGCGCCACCGGGTGCGTGGTCGACAGGACGCTGACGGCGGTGCCGACGCGAATCCGCGACGTCCGGCCGAGCACGTGCGCGGCCAACGTGACGGCGGACGGGCACACGCCGTAGGGCATGAAGTGGTGCTCGGCGAACCAGACGTCATCGAAGCCGGCTTCTTCGGCCAGCTCGGCGGCGCGGACGGACCGGCGGAGGACGTCGGAGTCGCGTTGACCGGGAAACCGGCCGCTGACCAGGAAGACCCCGAACCTCACGGGCCGAGCCCGACCAGCAGGCGCGCGGTCGGCAGCCCGCTCTCGAGGTACTGCACGAACAGCTCGTTGTGCAGCGCCCACGGCGACCGCCGCTGCCGGACCAGCGCGATCGCCTCCGGCACGCCGAGCCCCAGCTCGACGAGCGTCTGCACGACGACCAGCCCCGACCGGTTGAGCCCGGCGTGGCAGCGCACGAGCGTCGACCGGCCAGCGCGCACCGCCTCGGCGGCGAGCAGCGCGAACCGCTCGACCTCGGCGATCTGCGCCTCGCTCAACGGCCCGTCCGGCATCTCGGCGAAGTGGTGTTCGACGCCGGGCGGCGGGCCGTGCCCCTCGCGCTGGTACAGGCTCAGCACGAGGTCGAACTCGCGCCCGACGACGACCGGTTCCTCGCCCGCGCGGACGTGCCCGCCCATCCACAGACCCGGCCGGATCTCGTTCCAGGCCGACTCCGGCGGCGGGTTGTCCCGATCCTTCTGGCGTGTCTTCACGGCAGCCCCTCTCCCGAGAGGGGCAACGGTCCGCACGCCCGGCGGGTTCCGGCTCAGTTGACCGCGACCTCGTTGAACCACAGCCGCGGCTCCAGCCACGGGAACACCACGAACATCAGCAGCGCCACCACGCCCAGGGCGAGGACCACGGCGATCGTCAGCTTCGCCGCGAACGGGCCCGGGAACTTTCGCCAGAGCCACCCGTACATCAGGCTTCTCCGATCTTCGAGAGCAGGTCGCCGTAGTCCTTGACCTGGTTCTTCGGCACCTGCTGGGTCAGCACCGACGTGATGATGAGCCGCTGCTGGGCAGAGAACTGCGGGTGGCACGTGGTGAGCGTGAGCAGCGCGGCCTGCTGGGCCTTCGGCAGCGTCTCCGCGTCCTTGTACGGGACCGGGTTCACCGCGGTGCCCTGGCTCGGCAGCACGACCTTGCGGCCGAAGGTCTCGTCGTACGCGCCGCCGTCCTCGGCGTTCGGGTCGCGCAGGGTCGAGACGCCCTTGCACTTCGGGTCGGCGCCCTTGCCGCCGGCCCAGTCCTCGATCTCGTCGTCGTAGGGCAGGACCTTGTAGATGTAGAAGTCGGTCGAGGTCTCGATCACGATCTGGTCACAGGAGGAGAGGTTGTCCAGGTCGTTGAACGGGGCGCCCTTGCCGACACGGTGGCCGGCGACGGCGAAGTTGCCGGGCTCGCCGGGCAGCGACGTGCCCTTGTAGTGGCCGGGGCCGACCTCCAGGGCGGCGTCGTCGGTGCCCTCCTGGATCGTGAAGTTGTAGTCGACGCCGAACGTCGGGATGTGGATGCGGGCGAACGCCTTGCCGTCGATCAGCTCCGGGTGCAGCGTGCGGTCGTGCGCCCACTCGCCGTCGAGCTGGTCGCTCGCCTCGGACTGCTTGCCCGCCGAGAACAGGTCGGTCACGTACAGCTCGTAGACCATGAACAGCAGGACGACCAGGCCCAGCGTGATGAGGATTTCGCCGGCGGTCCGGATCGCGACGCCGCCCTTGCCCAGCGGCGCCGGGGGCGGCTTCTCCTTGGTGGCGGTGCCGCCCTTGCCGACCGGGGCGAACACGACCGTCTCCTCGGCCGAGCCCGGCGGCGGGACGGGGCTGCTGTAGCGGCGCGGCGGCGGTCCCTGCGGACGCCGCGGCGGCGGTCCCTGGGGGCGCGGCGGCACCTGGCCGCGAGGGGGCGTGGCGGGATTCCGGCGCTGGGGCACGGGCCGTTGCCCGGGGTGTCTGCGCCGGTCGTCATCCGGTCCTTCGCGCGTAGTCACGCAAGCTCCTCTCAAGCCGCGTCCGACCCTTGGTGACCCCGACGTCACGGTACGGGAAATCCGACCACTCCCGGCCGCTGCTTTCCTGCGGTCGTTTACGTTAACGTGTGCACGTGGCGCTGGTTGCGCACCCCGAGCGGGTCATCGCCACCGACCAGCCCGAACAGCACCGCGAGGAACACGATGCCCAAGTCCAAGGTCCGCAAGAAGACGGCTTACACCCCGCCTGCCGACCGGCGCACGCCGGTGAAGGTGCGGGCGGCCGGTCCCACCGGTCTCGCCTGGAAGATCCCCATGTTCGGGCTGATGCTCCTGGGCCTGATCTGGCTGCTGGTGAACTACATCGCCGGGGACAAGATCTCCTGGATGGCCGACCTCGGGAACTGGAACTTCGCCGGCGGGTTCGCGCTGATGATCGCGGGCCTCCTCATGACCATGCGCTGGCGCTGATTATTACTCCGAATGGTGGCTTGACGCCGAATTACACCGGTGTGACTCATCCCCAGTGTGGATAACCCCTGTGGATAACTACCCCACCTCGTGGGCGCCGCGTCGGGCCCTTGTGGTATCGGCGTGGGCGGTCACCGCGCTGCTGCTGGTCGGCGTGGTGGCCGACGCGCTGACCGGCGACCGCGGCGGCCTGGTGCTGTTCGCGCTGGCAACGGTCGCCGTCGGCGCGTTCGCCGCCCATGCGACGCTCGTCCGGCCCCGGCTGGCCGCCGACAGCGAGGGCCTGGTGGCCCGGACGCTGGGCGGCACGCACCGGCTGCCGTGGGCGCAGACCCGCACGCGGCTGCGCACCACCCGCCGGCTGGGCCGCGACGGCGTCACGCTCGAGATCGAGCACGAAGACGAGCTGTACATCTTCGGGTGGCTCGACCTCGGCGAAGACCCCCGCGACGTCCTGGACGTGCTCAGCACGCTGCGGAACTAGGCGCAGACGTAGTACCGGCCGAACGGCAGCTGAACGAACTGGCAGGTTTCGGGCGGGAACTGCGAGCCCTTGTAGACGATCAAGCCGAGGATCGCGACGGTGATGATCGTGATGCCGATCGCCTGCCAGCGCGCCTGGCCGACCTCCGGGGCGTAGAGCAGCGCGACGGTGAGCAGCGCCCCGGTCACCAGCCCCCCGGCGTGCGCCCAGATGGAGATGCCCGGGATGCCGAAGGTGATGAACGCGTTCAGCGCGAGCGTGATGATCAAGCCGGTGGGGTTGAGGCGCAGTTTCACCACGGTGACCGCGTAGGCGCCCATCAGGCCGAACAGCGCACCGGACGCGCCGGCCGTGCCCGGGTACCCGCTGGGGTCGCCGAACAGCAGCACCGCCGCTGAGGCCCCGAGCATGGAGACGAAGTAGAGCGCGAGGTAACGGCCGCGGCCGGTGACCTGCTCCAGCGACCGGCCCATCATCCACAGCGAGAACATGTTGACCGCGATGTGGATGGGCCCGTAGTGCAGGAACCCGTTGGTCAGGACGCGCCACCACTCGCCGTGGCCCAGCGTCGCGTCGCCGTAGAGGGCGCCGTGCTGGAAGAGCGACGACAGCTCGTTGTCGTTGAGGCTGCCCGCCTGGACGACCGTGATCAGGAAGACCAGGACGTTCACCGCGAGGATGACCTGGGTGACGAGCACCGACTGGGACAGCCGCGCGCCGAAGACGGTGCGCTGGCCGAACCCGGCCTCCTGGTAATCGCGGTGCTGCCGGCGTTGCTGCTGGGTGCCGCTGTGCACGCAGTCGGTGCACTGGAAGCCGACGGGGGCTTCGCGGAGGCAGTCCGGGCACGCCGGACGCCCGCACCGGGAACAGCTCAGTCCGGTCGGGCGGTTCGGGTGCCACCAGCACCCGGGCAGCGCGGCTTGGGGTTCGACGGCGGGGTTCGGCGGTTGGCTCACGATGAGACCAACCTACCGAAACCTGACCGGCTCAGCCCTCGTGGTCGATCGTGACCTTCTCGATGACGACGTCGGTCAGCGGACGGTCCGCGGGCCCCGTCGAGGTACGAGCGATCGCGTCGACGACGTTGCGCGACTCCTGGTCGGCCACCTCGCCGAAGATCGTGTGGCGGAAGTTCAGGTGGGTGGTCGGCGCGACGGTGATGAAGAACTGCGAGCCGTTGGTGCCGGGCCCGGCGTTGGCCATGGCCAGCAGGTACGGCTTGCTGAACTGCAGCTCGGGGTGGAACTCGTCGCCGAACTTGTAGCCGGGGCCGCCGCGGCCGGTGCCGGTCGGGTCGCCGCCCTGCAGCATGAAGCCGTCGATGACCCGGTGGAAGATCGAACCGTCGTAGAAGGGGCCGGAGTTCGTGCCCGCCGCGTTCGGCTGGGTGTACTCCTTGGTGCCCTCCGCCAGCCCGACGAAGTTCGCGACCGTCTTCGGCGCGTGGTCGGGAAGCAGGTTCAGGTTGATGTCACCCTGGTTGGTGTGCAGCGTCGCTTTCACGGCTTCATCGTGCCATCTGCAGCGAGCGGCGGCGAAAAGGGGCACGATAGGTTACGGGTAACAGAGCAGTGTCAAAACGAATGATGAGGTGAAGTCCATGTCCCGGGCGACAGCCCAGGCCGCCGAGACCGCCGACAAACTCGTCTCCGAGGGCGTCAAGCACGGCCGGCGCGCGCAGAAGCAGCTCGCGAAGAAGACCGAGCTCACCCGCAAGGAGCTCAAGAAGAGCTCGAAGGCCGCTCGCCAGGAGGCCCTTTCCCGGCTCTCCGAGCTGCGCAAGCCGGGTCGCAAGGCGAAGAAGGCCGCCATCAAGGCCGCGAAGGCGGCCGGCGACTCGAAGCGCCGCGGCAAGAAGGACTTCAAGGCGGCGAAGAAGGACTTCTACGCCGCTGTCGTCGAGGCGAAGGCCGCGGCCAAGGGCACGCGCAGCCGTCGCAAGTGGCCGTGGCTGCTCGGCCTGGTCGTGGTCGGTGCCGGTGCCGCCTACGCCCTCCGCTCGAAGCAGGAGCCGCCGGTCGCGCCCGCGCCGCCGAAGGCCACCCCGCCCGCGCCGAAGCCCGCCGAAGCGGCGAAGCCGAGCCCGCAGGCGAACGGCAAGGCGCCGTCCGCGACGCCTGCCGAAAAGAAGAACTGAACGCGGCACGAAGAGGCCCCCGGGCGTGCACCCGGGGGCCTCTTCAGTGGTGCTTGGAGTCCGCTCAGACCGCGGCGGCGTGCTTGTCGATCAGCGCGCCGAGGCGGGGCAGCGCCTCCTCGACGTTCTTCTTGCCGTTCGGGCGCAGCTTGCCGTAGACCTTCTTGATGCTGTCCCGGCTGCTGCGCTCGGCGCGCGAGTCGGTGACGCTCAGGAGCGCGTCGGAAGCCTCGTCCGAGCGGCTGGACAGGTAGGCACCGAAGTCGTTGCCGCCCTTGGCGCGGTAGTCGCCGTAGAACGGCTCGAGCGCGGTGGCGAAGTCCGGCAGCAGCGTGTCGACGGCCGAGGGGATGATGCCCGGCTTGATCTTCTTGACCGCGGCGAAGCCGGTCTTGACGACGGCACCCGAGACGCCGCCCTTGTCCGAGACCTCGGCGTCGACGAGGGTCTCGAAGTCGGTCACGACAGCCGGGCGACGGCTGGAGTCGAGCAGGATTTCCTTGAGGGTGTCAGCCACGATCTAGTCCTTTGTCGTTGCAGATTTTGTGCCCGGCCCCCGGGGGTGGGGATCCCCCGATGGCTGCGGTGCGCGAGTCCACGAAGCCTGCGCGTGACGCACAGGGTAATACAAGATCAACATCACTCACCCGTGTGGAGCCCGCTACCTAGAGCTTCAGGGCAGCGATAGCCTTCTTGACCACTGTGCGTGCCTTCACGCTCTGCTTTTGGTTAGTGGTCGCGATGACCGCCGCGGTCCCCTTCGCGACCGCGTAGACGGCCCCGTCGTCGGTCGACTCGTACCCGCCCTTCCACCCGGCCGGATCGCTCGCCGGGTTCGACGAATCGACCGGCGCCACCTTGTTGACCAGCGCCGTCGCCGTCTTCGCGTCCCCGACGTACACCCGGACGGTGAGCTGGACCTTCCCGTCCGGGCGGTAGAAGAAGCACGCCGGGTGCGGCTTGTCCGCCGACACGCGCACCTTCGACACGTGCTGGCCGTTCGAGTCGGCCACGAACTCGCTGTCGAGGTACGGGCAGTCCTCGGTCGCGGCCGGCTGGGGATCCGGCGGCAGCTCCGATCCCGCGTTCGCGCCGGCGGACGCCGACGGCGGGCTGGGGGCCGCGGTACCGGACACGATGGAAGGGCCGCAGCCGGCCAGCAGCACCACGGCGGGTGCGAGAAGTACGAGTCGTCGCATAGCGCGCACAGTCAACCATGAAGCATGTGTGAAAACCGCTGGCTGAATCCGCCGAGACGGTCGGACGTGCGACGATGGCGCCGTGCTTACCCCCGAGCAGTACCTCGGCGCGGTGGCCGAGCGCATCCAGCGCTCCGGCGGCCAGTTGAACACCGTGCAGATCGGGCCCGCGCTCTGCCCCGTCGGGCTGTTCACCGAGTCGGTGATGCTGTCGACGATGAACTACTGCGTCATCGCCGCGGCGGTCCCCGAGGTCACGGCCGCCGCGCTGTACGACTTCACCGGCCGCGCCACCCAGCACGCCCGCGCGAACCTCGTCGGCACCATGGGCTGGACGGCGGCGTCGGTCGTCATCGCCGGCCTCGTCGGCCAGCGCGTGTACCCGGACGCCGCGCAGGCCGCGTCGGCGAAGTCGGGCAACCAGTTCGGCGGCGAGACGCGGATGGTGGCGGTCGACGTCTCGGCCGGGCAGCGGTACGCGTTCGTCGGCGGGAAGTTCTGGGGCGCCGCGGTGCAGGGATCGGTCAACGCCAAGCTGACGTACTGCTTCCCGGAGCCCGCCGAGGTCTACCAGCAGGTGCAGTGGCAGCAGGCGCAGCAGCAACCGCAGCTCCCGCCGGCCCAGCAGGCGCCGCCCGGCTGGCAGCAGCAGCCGCCGATGGCCGCGCCGCCGGTGCCGCCCCCGCCGTACGCCGGGCAGGCCGGTCCGCAGCCGCCCGTCTACCCGCCGCCGGGGCACCCGCCGTACGGTTACTGACATGGTGGAGTTGCGTGGCTGGCGGTCGTTCCCCGAAGAACTTCCCGTGTTCACACCGGAAACGGCGCCCGCGGACCCGCAGTCGCTCTTCGTCGAGTGGCTGACCGAGGCCGGCGAGCACGTGCTGGCGCCGCACGCCGTCACACTGTCCACAGTGGACGCAGACGGTGCGCCGGACGCGCGGGTGGTCATCCTCAAAGACGTCGGCCCGGCCGGCTGGGCGGTCGCCACCAGCTCGGAAAGCCCGAAAGGCCTGCAGCTGCGCAAGGATCCGCGCGCCGCGCTGACGTTCTTCTGGCCCGGCCGGGGCCGGCAGGTCCGGCTGCGCGGCCCGGTCTCCCCCGCGGCGCCCGAGGTGTCGGCGGCGGACTTCCTGGCGCGGCCGCCGGCGTCGCGCGTCGAGGCGTTCATCGGGCACCAGTCGCAGGTGCTGCGCGACCCGGCCGATCTCGACGCGGCGGCCGCGGAAGCGGAGCGCTGGGTGGCGGAAAACCCGGACACCGCCCCGGAAACGTGGACGCGCTACCTCGTCGACCCGGACGAAGTGGAGTTCTGGCAGGCGAGCCACGACCGCCGGCACGTGCGGCTGCGGTACCGGAAGACCGGCGGGAGCTGGGTCCGCGAGCGCCTCTGGCCTTGACGGTCCGGGCGCGGCGGCGTAGGCAGGAAATCCGACAAAACGGAGGCCCCGCATGCGCCGAACCGTCGTCCTCACCGCCACTGCCGCGCTCACCGCCGGGCTGTTGTCCGGCGCTTCCGCCGGTGAAGTCTCTTCGGCACAGCACCCCGCCGTGTTCGAGACGGTGTTCGCGTCGCCGCTCGGCCTCGAAGGCCTGACCACCGACGGCCGCGGCAACCTCTACTCGCCGGCGCGCGGCGCCGATCCCTGCCCGGTCTACCGCGTCGCGGCCACCGGCGGCCCGGCAGCCGTCGTCGGCACGATCCCGGCGCCGTGCAACCCCGCCGGGCTCGCGTTCGACCGTCGCGGCCGGCTGTACGTCGCGAACGGCGAAACCGTGGTGTCCTTCGTGCCGGACGCGGCGAACCCACCGGCGGCGACGGTGTTCACGAGCGGCGTCCCGGGCGCGAACGGCCTGGCGTTCGACCGGTCGGGCGCACTCTGGATCTCCGACGGCGGCACCGGCCAGGGCCGGGTCTGGCGGGCGGGCACGGACGGCGCCGCTCTCGAGCAGTTCCGGGTGCAGCCGATGGTCAGCGACGTGCTCGCCGGCGGGGTCGGCCGGGACGTGCGCGGCCTGCCGCCCGGCACGGTCACGATCACGCCCGCCGGCCGGACCGCCGCGGACACCGCGGGCTCGCAGCACATCGTCGCCAACGGCCTGGCGTTCACGGCGGACGGCACGCTGCTGGTGGCGGACACGGCGCGGGGTGCGCTCTGGCGCGTGCCGATGGACCGCGGCGGCCGCCCCCGCGCGTCGACCGGCTGCGACGTCGCGTTCCCGGCGAACACGCTGTGCCTGGACGACCTCGAGGTCCAGCACCCCTACCTCGAAGGCGCCGACGGGATCGTCCTCGACCGGGCGGGCAACGTCTGGACGGCGGCGAACGAGCGCAACGCGATCGTGCTGGCCCGCCGCGACGGCCGCGTCGTCGAGTACTTCCGCACCCCGGCCGACGCGACGTCGAAGCTGCGCAACGCCGGACCGCTGGAGTTCCCGACGAGCCCGGTGCTGCTCCCGGACGGCCGCCTGTGCGTGACGCAGTCCGACGGCAACCGCCGCGACAACGCACCCAATACGGCCGGCGAAGCGAGCCCGGCGGGTCCGGTCCGGGCGAAGATTTCCTGCGTCCGCCCCTGATCGGGGGTATGCCGCACCCGGGTCGTTGTGGCGATGATGGATCATGCGTTCGAAACTGCTGACCGCCGGGCTGGTCCTGGCGCTGACCGCCGCACTCGGGGGTGTGGCCGCGGCCGACGCGCGTCCTGGGGGACGGCCGAAGCTGACGGACCCGCATCCGTGCCCGGGACAGCCGGGCTTCACGTGCTCGACGCTGACCGTGCCGTTCGACCACACCGGCCGCCGGCCGGGCACGCTCGACCTGCCGGTCGCGACGTCCGACAACGTGACCGCGCCGAAGGGCGTGCTGCTGTTCCTCACCGGCGGCCCCGGGCAGGGCGGCGTCGGCACGATCACGCGGATCGCGACGCAGAGGTTGCCGGAGGTCGCGAAGGACTACCGGTTCGTCATGCTGGACCAGCGCGGGACGGGTGCGGGCGCGCTGAACTGCCCGGGTCTGCAGGCGCAGATGGGCAGTTCGGACATCGCGACGCCGACGCGCGACGCGGTCACCGAATGCGCGCGCATCCTCGGCGACACGGCCCCGCTGTACTCGACCGACCAGAGCGTCGCGGACTTCGACCAGCTCCGGCAGGCGCTGGGAGTGCGGAAGATGGTGGTCGACGGCGTCTCGTACGGCTCGTTCACGGCGGCGCGCTACGCGATCGCGCACCCGGGCAACGTCAGCAAGGTCGTCCTCGACTCCGTGCTGCCGCACCACTCGACACCGGCCACGACGCTGTACCTGACGGGCTTGACGGCCGAAGCCCGCGTGCTGCGGCTGGCGTGTTCGGTGGCCCCGGCCTGCGGCTTCGACCCGGCCGACGACCTCGCGTGGGTGGTGCGCCACCGCAGTGCGGCCGACGGCGTGAAGATCTTCGACGCGATCGTCGCTTACGAGTTCTCCGATCCGACGTACCGCTCCCCGGACGCGGGCGACATCATCGGCGCCCTGCACGCGGCCCGCGGCGGCTCACCGGAGTGGCTCGACCAGCTCGTCGAGGGCTACACGACCGAGGACGTCCCGCCGGCGGCCTACAGCACAGGCCTCCACGCGGCGACGCTGTGCGCGGACCAGCGCTTCCCGTGGGGCACCTCGGCGACACCGGTGTCCGCGCGGCAGCCGTTGTTGTCGTTGACCGCGCGTGCGCTGCCGGCGTCGGCGACTTGGCCGTACACAACGGAAGTGGCGACGCACCAAGGATTCATCCAGGGCTGCCTGCCGTGGCCGGCGGAGCGCGTCGGCTCGAACCCGGCGGCGAAGCTGCCGAACGTCCCGGTGCTGCTGCTGAACGGCGACCGCGACCTGTCGACGCCGTTGGAGTGGGCGCGGGAGGAGGCCGGCGTTGCGCCCCAGGGAAAGCTGGTGATCGTGCCGGGCGAGTCGCACTCGATCCAGAACCGCGAGCGAGGCCACACGGGCCGGGACGCGGTGATCAGCTTCCTGAAGTAGGAACGACCGCCCGGAGCGGCGAGAACGCACGCTCCGGGCCGGCCTGTTCAGGTCATCGCGTGGGGTTGCCGCCCATTGACTCCCTCACGTCGCGGCACCGCCGGCGGCTCGTCGAAGGCATTGGCGCGTTTCAACCGGGCGGCCAGCTGGACGACTTCATCGTCCAGTTCGGCCCGCATCTGCGCCGCGGCCGACCGCCGCTCCGCGTCCGAACGCGCACGGCGGGTATCGGCACGGTTGCGGAGCTCGTGCTGCTCGTTCTCGAGTGCGGACACCTCCCGGATCTCATCGGTCCGGACGCGCTGCTGGAAGACCTTGTACTTGCTGGTGACCCGCAGCTCGAGCAGCTGTTCGTACCGCGTGGTGCCGCCCAGCAGCTTGACCAGCACCGGCAGGCAGTCGACGAGGATCAGGAACCCGCGGATGAACCAAGTGGCGGCGACGAGGAATCCGTTCGCCGACGTGAGCTCGTCCAGTGCTCGGAGCCGTTCGAGCAGCCCGATCGCACCCTGGTGCGCCGCCTCCGCGGCGACTTGGCGCTGGACCTCGGCCTCGCGCAGCTCCCGGTAGTTCTTCTGCGCGTCGGTCAACGTCGAGTCGAGCCCGGTGATCTGCTTCTCCAACCCGGCCAGACGGGCCGCACGCTCGGCGATCGGGTGGGTCCGCCGGAAGTCCTGCGCCTCCCCTTCCCGCGCGAGGCACTCCGGCCCACGACCTGCTTTCCCGCTCAGCCCCGGACCCGCTGTCCCGACGCACTCGCCGCTCGCGACGGCGTCACGGCGGGCCTGCTCGTCCGTATCGTCCTTGATGCTCTTGCGCAGCCCCTCGGCCTCGTTCCGCAAGGCGTCCAGTTCACGGGACACGGTCGCGTGGTTCGCGAGCAGGTTCATCCGGTGGCCGGCGCACTCCGCCTGCTCCGCGGCGGCACGCGCCGCGGCATCGGCATCCGGTTCCGGGTTGCAGCGCAGCAGAACGCTCGTCAGATCACGCAACTGCTGGTCTCGCTGGTCGCGGATGTGCTGTTCGATCGCCGGCTCGAACACCCGCAGCACGAGTGGCTCCGCGATGACGACCCCGAAACAGGCCGCGACCAGCAACCGCGGGACGAGCAGTGATGCTCGCTTGGCCCACGCCGTCGACGTCGCGCTGGTGATGAGCCAGCGGTCGAGGTTCAGGATGAACACACCCCAGATCAGGGCCGGGACGAAGAGCAGGATGGAGAAGCTGCCCAGTGCTTCGCTGAGCCCGACCAGCATCGAGAACGTCGCGATGGTCGCGGTCCCGAGCACGACACCGCCCATCGCGGTGTACCGAGGCCGCTCGCTCGGCACCTCGTCCAGCAGCTTCTCGTCGACGCCGGTGAGCGACCGAAGCCGACGGGCGAGGACCGGCACCTCCGGCAGGCGGAACCTCGGCTCAGGCACCGTTTTTCTCCTCAGCGCTTCGTCCTTCATCGAGCTGAGCCGGGGGTTCGCTCGCGACCAGGTCACCGTGGACCGGGCGGCCGGGCAGTGCGCTGTCGAGGACCGCCTCGTACAACCGGTGGGCGTCCACGGCGATGGTGTCGAGCGCGCCCTCGGGCAGCACCTCGAGCAGCTTGATCAGGTTCTGTTCCTTCTGCGCCCGCTCCGTGTGGGCGCGATCGGCGGCCTCTGCCAGGTTCAGCTGGTTCTTCGCCGCGGCGATCGCCGACAACGCTTCCGGCCCCCGGGTGAAGTAGTCGTTCAGCCGGGCGGCGGTCCGGTCTTCGGCTGCCTGCTCGCGCTCGTCGATGGTGTGCCGCCAGCCTTGGTCACGCAGGTTGCGTTCGTGGTCGGCCAGCGACGAGGGCGTCTGGACCGACACGCTCGACAACCCGATTCGCATCCCGGTGAACGCCGGCGGGCTGAGGCGGCAGTAGGCCTCGACCAGCGCGCTGACCTCCTGGCGCACCTGGGTGATCTGGTCCAGGGAAAATGCCCCGACGACCGCGGACAGCGCGCCGTTCTGCTTCAGGTACGTGCGGAGCGGAGTCCGGAGATCGGTCCACCCGTGCTCGGCCACGTGCTCGGGGTCGACGACCTGGCAGTGGAACTCGACGATCACGGTGAAATCGTCGGCCGCGCTCGACGACGGCAGCCGGAACGGCACCGAGATCTGGCACCCGCGCATGCTTACGAGACTCACCGACACGGCGTTCACCACGAGGTCTTCGTTGCCCGCGAGGTGCTGACGATCGGTGAGCGCGGTGTACTCCGATCCACGCTCGAAGACGTAGACCGCGCCCGGCTCCGATTCGGGGAGTTCCGCGATCTGCCTGCTCCGGAACAGGAACTTCCGGGGCGCACGGGCGAGCGAGCGCTCGGTCAGGACGGGGTACGGGCGTGCCTCGGAACTCATCAAAGTTCTCCTCGGGGTCGTCGGGATCGGGGCAGCGAAATCGGCTTCAGCCCGCCGAGAGTGCGCAGCAGCGTGGTGACGTGGGTTTCCTGCGCGCCGCCGGAAAGCAGACGCCGGAGCTCGTCGCTCCGTAGCTGCCGGTGCTCCGCGGGCATGGCCTCGTGGATCGTCGAGCCCAGCGTGGCGACCGCGTTCTGTACGTCGTCGGTGTTTTCCAAGGCTTTGAGCGCGCGGCGAAGTGCGGCGATGGCATCGGCGCGGTGTGGGGCGCTGCAGAGGACGTCCGCCCACAACGCGCCCAAGAGCGGGATATTGCCGGGTTGTTCGCGCAGGATGACCGTCGCTACCGGCTCGGCGACCGACGTGCGGTGAGCCGCGAGCAAGGTGACGACGAGCCGGCGTGCTGCCCGGAGCACCCGGATGCCCACTCCCTTCTCATAGGTGTCTCCATCCGCAGTTTCGGGCGCATCGGTCAGCGGGTCGGCAACGGTCACCGCGACCTCGGGCAGCACGATCGCCGCGAGGACCTTCCCGTTCGTCGCCGACACGAGCTCACGGGCCACGGTGGCCAGGACGTCACCCGTCTCCGCCGCTCCGGCTTCCGCCGCGGTCGCCAGCAGTGAAGCGAGGGACGCGCCGGCGGCGTCACCGATCCGCTTCGATCGCAGCGCCAGGAAGCACAGGCGTTGCATCGCTTCGGCCGGGTACCGGAGACCGAGTGGACCGCCGAGTGCGATCGCCGACGTCAACGCCTTGGCCGTGCCCTGGCGATCGCCCCAGCCCATCGCGGTGCTGAGCGCCAGCGGCGCCAATCCGTCCTCATCGCTCATGAACCAGAGCACCAGCGCGGCCAGGCTCCGCTCGCCGACGCCGCCCGTCGCCCACGGCTCGAGAAAGGACCTGCGGACGTCGGCGAAGTCGTGGCGAGCGAGGAGCGCAAGCCCGGCCGCCAGTTCCCCTTCGCCGCGTTCGGTCAAGTCCAGCTCACTGACTTCGACCAGCCACCGGCGAACGGGATCCCAGAGTTGGTAACCGAACTCGTCGTAGAGTGCTTCCACCGCGAGGGCACGGTGTTCGCGGAGCCGGAAACCGATTCGCCTGCCGGTTCCGCCCGTTCCCTCACGGCCGGTCGCGACCAGCAGTGGATGTTCCCGGTTCCGCCGGCGCAACTCCTGCTCCGGCGGCGGAGGAGCCGACGTCACCGGCTCTCCGGCAGCCAAGAGCCCTGCGACGAGGTCCTCGAAAGCGGGCTCGGGAAGATCGCCGAACAGCGCGGCGATCGTGACTTCGAAGATTTCGCGTCGCAACGACGTTTTCTCGACCCAGTCGGTGACCTGCTGCCGAGCCTCCGAGCGAAACGCCCGCAGCGCGTTCTCGGGATCGTCCCGCAGGTGGGCGGCGAGGGCCACGACCTCACGCGGACGCAGGTGGACGACCTGGTCCAACGCCGCCTTCCGGACATCCTCGTCGAGTTCGGCGGTACCGGGGAGACGCAGGAAGAGCTCGCTCGGATCCGGCGCCGGCAGGTCCGTCACGAATTCGGGCAACGACTGCTCGCGCAGCTCCGGCCCGGTACTGGTGATGACGAGGTAGGCCCCGGCCCGGGACAGCACCGACGCGAGCGCACGCAGGTCGTGCTCACGCACCTGTGCCGCCGAACCGTCATTCACCAGGTCGGCGACCAGGTAGCCGTGACCTTCGCGGTACGTCATCCCGGTGCCGAGCTGCGCGAGCGTGGTTGCGGGGGAAATGCTCGTCAGAGTCAGCCGCGAATCGGCGGCCTCACCGCAGACCTCGGAAAGCAGCTTCAGCGCCGCCGTGTACTTGCCGTCGCCTTCATTGCCGTGCAAGACGACGACACGGCTGCGTCGCAGAACTCGCGCCGCGCGGGACAGGCCGTCCGGACGCACGAAGTTCAGCAGCGCCGCCTGGAGCATGTCGCGGGTGATGGTCCCGGTCGCCCGGCGTGCCTGGGAACCGATGCCGAAGACCGCTGCGCCGGCGTGGATGTCACCCGAGATCGAGTTGTAGACGACCTGTTTCGCGGTGATGGCGATCCGGTCGCTGTCGCCGAACTCGGGTTCGTCGGGAAGGGGGTCGGGTGCAGGCGTTTCCTGCTCTTCTCCGGTGGTCGTGTCGGTGGTCAACGCCGTCACCCGTTCTGGATGCCGAAGACGACGGACTGACCGTGCACGGCGCCGTTCACCGTCGTGTGCACCGAAGCCGGGGACGGAGCGGGCCGCGGCCCTGGGTCCGCCGCGACGTCGCCGGGGCCCGGGCCACCTTCGCGCGGTGACCAGAGCCAGGCCGTACCCGTGTACTCCTTCTTGGCGATCGTCACGCGACGAAAATCCTGGGCCCGATGGGTGGTGTGACCGGGCTGGATGGTGTCTTCGTACACCCGGTCCGACAGTGCGACCGCGATGTCCTCCGCCGGGTTGGCGTCGAGCACAGCGTGCAATTCGGACGAATCGAGGATCCGGGCCAGTTCGACCAGTGCCGGACCCGCGTGCCCGTTGGCGGCGGGGACGACTCGGCCGAAGTGGATCGCAAGGCGCAGCCGCAACCGCAATTCCTCGCGCAACATGCTGTTGTGGCGAGCCAAGCAAGCGGCCAGCTCCCGGACGAACTGGTCGACGACCACTTTCTCCGAAGTCCCGGCGGGCAGTACGGCGAATTCGGAGTCGCCACCCTGCTGACGGTGCCAGTGCACCCGATCCAACCCCACGGATTCTGCGGCGTCGCACATGACTTCGAGCAGATACCGCTGAATGGATATCTGATGAAGATCATTTCCGCGGCCGTAGCCGCGGGCATCCGCCGCGAGGCAGAGCCGTCGACTCACTTCGCCCATCTGTGCCATTCTCAGAACCTTCCTTGAACGAAACCCGCGGTCATCATTGGGCACGCGGAGTCACAGGAATACGCACGGAGGCGGGTTCTCCGCCCAATCTCCCATCTCTCGGAGCAGATCAAGATCAATGATCTTGAGCCGCCGGTAGTGCCGGGTGATGACCTTCCGCCGTTCGAGCTCGTGGAGGTCCCGTTCAGCCGTGCGCTGCGCGACGCCGGCCAGCGAAGCGATCTCCGCCTGGGTAACCGAAATGCCCAGATCCCACCCTTTGTCTTGCCTTATCCCGTAGCAAACAGCAAGTTCGTACAGCAGCCGGACGATCCTGATCAGCGGGCCGTATGCGCCGGCGTCGACCCGCCGCCGGTTGGCCCAACGCAGCCGGTCGCTGATCATGCGGGTAACCGCGAAAGAGAACTGTGGTTGCTCGGCCATCAGTCTCCGGAACCTGCCGCCCTCGATCGCGATCACTGAAACCGGGCCGCACGTCATGAGGCTTGCCGAGCGCTTGGTCCCGTCCAGCACACTCAATTCGCCGACGATATCTCCCGCCGTGCGCACTCCGAGCAGCCCGGAAAATCCCGACGTCGAGTGAACTACCACCTTCACCGTGCCGAGCAGCAGCAGGAATGCGTGCAGGCCGGGTTCGTTCTGGCGCGCCAGGTATCGTGAGCTCGTCGTTCTCGGTTCGGATCCCGCCTCGAGCACGATCTCGCGGACCCGCCGGTCGAGTCGGCCCAGCACGGTATTGCCCGGCCATGCGAAATTGATCCATGCTTGCGAAGCCACAGTGTTTCCTCCCCTGGACAACACCACTGGACGCCGTCGACGTGCAATTCCGCGGAACTCTACCGATCGCGGGTCCTGGGCAGGAAAAGTATGCGAGCGAAACTCTCGCTCAGTCCACCAATCCCTCATCTGAGGGCATGCGAGGCCGTTCGGCGAACCGCCGCAGCTCAGCGAGGTCACGAACGATGGGAAGACGTCCGGCGGTGTCGATCAAGCCTCGGCTGCGCAATCGCGCAACCGCACGTTCGGCCGTCGCGCGCTTCACTCCGATCAGGGTTCCCAGTTCGATCTGGGTGAGGCTGGCCTGGATGATCACTCCGCCGGTTCCGGTGTTCCGGCCGCACGCGTCGGCCAGCTCCAGCAAAGACTTCGCCATGCGCTGAACCGGCGGCAAGCTCGTGTAGTCGACGCGACTGCGATTCGCAGCTCGCAGCTTCGCACTGATGCTGGCGCCCAGCCGAAGCGAGGACGCACCATCTCGGGCGACGATCTCCCGGAAGAGACCCGCGCCGATACGGACCGCACTCAACGGAACCCGTCCGCAGGCCGTCACGGTCGCCGAACGGGGACTGCCGTCCAGAGCGGCCATTTCTCCGACGACGTCTCCGCCGACGCGCACAGTGAGCAGGGCTTCGCCACCCTCGCTGAGGCTCGCTGTGACCTTCGCGAACGAACGAAGGATCAAGAAGGTGTCGTCGTCGTTCCAGCCCTCGACGATCAAGCGACTGCCGGCAGGAAAGCTCACCAGCTCGCCGGCCGCGAGCAAATTCGCGCGAACTTGCGGATCAAGCCCCGCGAGGAAGCTGCCGGACCGCCAGCCCTCGCCGAGGTCCGCGACGATCTCGTCGGGTGTCGGTCTTTCCGGCATATCGACATCCCAGCGCGGCGGCCGATGACATGCGTGTCCGGGTGGTCTGTGGAGCTGAGGGGAATCGAACCCCTGACCCCCGCCTTGCAAAGGCGGTGCTCTACCAATTGAGCTACAGCCCCGGGGGCGGGCTCGCGCCCGCCGGAAACTCAGTTGTGGGACGCACCCGCCGGCTTGGCCGGGGTGGTGCCGTTGTTCGAGGGGACCGGCGCGGTCGCCTCACGCCAGAGGTCGGCTTCGGCCTTGGCCGCCTTGTTGCGCTTCACGACGAACAAAACGCCGCCCGCGATGACCGCGAGTGCCAGCAGCTTCTTCACCGAAGCCCCCTTCTCAGCTTGCTTCCCTTACCCCGCGATGTTACTGCACCGGCGCGGGACACTGTCGGGGGCGGTGGTTCCACGTGGAACCATGATCTCGCCGGTAACGCACGTCACATGCGCGGGGAAATACGGGGGCGGGGTGTCCCGTTGTACCCAGTGGTCGATGTGCCCACCGTGTCCCCCGGGCCTCAACCACCGCCTTCGCGGAGTTCCGTTCGGCTGGAGCCGCGATGCGCCTCATCGCCGAGAGGCGACCGTGGCGCGCGTCGACCGTGACTGCTCAGCCCTGCCGGTACATTCTCTTCCCGGCAGGGCTGACCTGTATCCGGGACATCTCAGGGTCGGTCCCTCGACCGCCGCTTACAGCTCGCCGACGCCGCCGGCCGCGTCGCACGCGGTCGGCCAATGGCGCGCGACTGATCCGGCAGCCGCTCGAAAACCGATCTGTGGTTTGGTGTCGAGAACGCCGGGCCGGCTCCGTCCCAGGGGCACGAGCGGCCACGAAGGCCGTGTGACCAGGGGAGAAACCATGACGATCCAGCGGCTGGACAACATCGGCGTCGTCGTCGACGACATGGCGGCGGTCATCGCGTTCTTCCTCGAGCTCGGTCTGGAGCTCGAGGGCAAGGCGACGGTCGAGGGACCGGACGTGGACCGCCTCGTCGCGCTGGAGGGCGTCCGCTGCGACCTGGCCGTGGTCCGGACCCCGGACGGCCACGGCCGGCTGGAGCTGATGAAGTTCCACACGCCGGCGTCGCCCGCCACCGCCGAGCCGGACGCGCCGGTCAACGCCTTCGGCTTCCGCCGCATCATGTTCGCCGTCGACGACCTCGAGGAACTCCTGCCCCGGCTGCGCACCCACGGTGAGCTGATGGGCGACCTGGTGAAGTACGAAAACGGCTACCGGATCGCCTACGTCCGCGGCCCCGAAGACCTCATCGTCGCGCTGGCCGAAAAGATCGCCTGAACCTCTCCGGAAGGATCACCACCATGGCCATCGCCGACGACCTCGACCGCGCCACCGACTCGCAGTGGGACTGGGTGGCCGAGCAAACCCGCACCTACCTGGACTCGGGCGGCACCGAGGGACACGAATCGAACGGCTTGTACACCCTCATCCTCGCGACGACCGGCCGCAAGACGGGCGTCCCGCGCCGCACCTGCCTGATCTACGGAACGGCGGGCGACGACCTCGTGGTCGTCGCGTCGAAAGCCGGCGCGGACGAGGATCCGGCGTGGTTCAAGAACCTCCAGGCGAACCCGAGCGTCGGAGTCCAGGTGGGAACCCGCCGCCTGACGGCCCGCGCCCGCGTCGCAACCCCCGCCGAGCGCGGGCCGCTCTGGACTCAGATGGCGAAGATCTTCCCGCTGTACGACGAATACGCGCAGAAGACGGACCGCGAAATCCCGATCGTCCTGCTCACTCCCCAGGACTGAATCGCGGCCCGATCAGGGGCTCTCGCAGTACCTGTATCAGCAGGATCTCCCGGACGTCCCAGATGCCTGTGAACCTGCCTGTATGGCAAAGGGACAAAATCAGTTCACCACTCACGCGGACCTTTTCGATCTGAGTGGGAAGTACGCACTCGTCACTGGCGGCACCAAAGGAATCGGGATGATGATCGCGCGCGGCCTTCTGCAGGCGGGTGCTCGCGTCGTCATCAGCTCACGCAACGCGGACGCGTGCGCGGAGGCACAGCAGCTGCTGTCCGAATTCGGCGACGTCCAGGCAATCCCCGCCGACCTGTCCAAGCACGACGAGTGTCAGCGCCTCGCCGATCTCGTCAAGGCCGGCTCGGAACGCCTGGACATCCTCGTCAACAACGCGGGAGCGATGTGGCGCGAGCCGCTGGAGACGTTCCCGGACGAGGCCTGGGACACAGTGCTCGACCTCAACCTCAAGTCGCCGTTCTGGCTGGTGCAGGCGCTGCTCCCCGCGCTTCGCCGGGCGGGCACCGCCGACGATCCCGCGCGGGTCATCAACATCGGCAGTATCGCCGCCGTCCACGTCGCCGAGTCGCCCAACTATTCGTACGCCAGCAGCAAAGCCGGACTCCACCAGCTCACCAGGGTGCTGGCCAGGGAACTGGGCCCCCAGCACATCACGGTGAACGCGGTAGCCCCCGGACCGTTCCCGTCGCGGATGATGGCGTCCACGCTCGAAGCCGTCGGCGACACGATCGCGGCGAAGGCCCCTCTGCGCCGGCTCGGCCGCGACGACGACATGGCGGGCATCGCCGTGTTCCTCGCCGGCCGGGCCAGTTCCTACCTCACGGGCGCCATCATCCCGGTGGACGGCGGCATCGCCACGACCGCAACAGGTACCTAGGCTTCGGGGGCACCGGCAGAACCTCCCTTCGGCTGCGGACAGCGCCTACGGTGACGAGGTGACCCCGATCGACTTGCGCACCGAGATCAAGGAGTTCCTGAGCTCCCGTCGCGCGCGGATCACGCCCGAGCGGGCCGGCCTGCCCGCCTACGGCGGCAACCGCCGGGTCAAAGGTCTGCGTCGCGAAGAGGTGGCTCTCCTGGCCGGGGTATCGGTCGACTACTACGTGCGCATGGAGCGCGGCGGCCTCGCCGGCGCCTCCGACGGGGTGCTCGACGCGGTGGCCTCGGCCTTGCACCTCGACGAAGCCGAGCGCGATCACCTGTTCCACCTTGCGCGGCAGTCCCGGTCGCCCGGCGGTCCACGCCGCCGGCGCCCCGCCGTGACGGTGCGTCCGGCGCTTCAGCGGGTGCTCGACGCCATGACCGATGCACCGGCGTGGATTTGCAACGGCCGTTATGACGTGCTGGCCACGAATCACCTCGCCCGCGCGCTGTATTCCCCGGTACTGGCCGACCCGCGACGGCCGGCGAACACCGCGCGGTTCGTGTACCTGGATCCCGAATCGGCAGAGACGTTCTTCGTCGACTACGACCGAATCGCCCGCGATGTGGCCGCGAAGCTACGCATGGAAGCCGGCCGCAATCCGCACGACGAGGAACTGATCGCCCTGGTCGGTGAGTTGTCGACCCGCAGCGAACTGTTTCGGCAGCGGTGGGCATCTCAGGACGTCCGGCTCCACCGGTCCGGACTCAAGCGTGTGCACCACCCGGTGGTGGGCCGGCTCGACCTGGACGTCGAGTCGATGGAACTGTCCGCCGAACCCGGCCTGCTCCTGAACGTCTACACCGCCCCCGCCGGCACGGCGACCGCGGACGGTCTGGCCCTATTGGCGTCGTGGGCCAGCCAGGAGAAGGTTTCGTCAGACTGACAGTCACCCAGGTCATGCAAAAGCCCGGTTCACCAGAAAGGTGAACCGGGCTTTGACTTGCGTGGGCCTACCAGGACTTGAACCTGGGACCTCTTCGTTATCAGGGCAAGATCGCGGATCACCCATAGCTTCAGACGGCCGCTGACCTGGCGGCTGAGCGTCCATGGACGTCCGCTGGAGACCACCGTCGAGTCCCTCGATTGTCACTCAGTTCGTCACTCGTTCCTTGCGCCTCGCCGGTCGACAACACATCAAGCCAACGCACTGCCTGCGGAGACGCCGCGATCCAGAGAACGGAGTCAGCCGGATTCAAGACTTGGCACCCGGCCTGCGTGACGTTCCGCTCCGTGGCTTCCTCACCACCCCCAGTTGGCGTTTGACCTCACTATCGAGGATGAGTCGATCCGGAGTACCACTGAACGCCCGGACAGTGTCGAGTAGCGTGCGGTCGCGCCGGCCGGTCAGCTTCGGCTCAATGAGGTCGAGGAGCTCGGCCCACTTCTCCCTAGCCAGGGTGCGCTGGAGGCGACTGGAGATCGTGCTGTCGGCGAAGGTGCGCCGCGCGATTCCGGCCTGGGCAGAGTCGAACGTGCCGATCAGTTCCTTATATATGGGATCAGCCGCCCATGACTTACCGTGTCCGTTAGTAAGAAAAACGTAGATGAGCTGGCGGACATAGGTCGTGCTGAACCCGTCCGGGACCTGGCCATGCTTGCCCACTAGGGCTTGCAACCTGCGGGCGACCGGAGGTTCGTTGGAGAAGTTGTCCCAGCCTTCGTGTGCGGCGATGAGGTCATCGAGTGCTTGGGAGAGTTCCGCCTTGCGCTCGGTGTCCGCCAGGTAGGCGGTGCCGTCGACGAGATCGAGCAGTTCCCGGGCGCGCGTAGCCCGGTCGGTGTCACCGTTAGCCCGGAACCGCGCAAGCTTGACGCCGAAGTCGATGCGCTTGTCTTCTCCGACGTAGGGCCAGAGATCGGGCCACAGATTGCGAACATTGTCCTGTGTGTCCGGACTCGCGTCGGGTGGGTTATAGATACCGAACAGGCCGGCGGCGAGATTGTCGGCCTGTTCCAGAGGAAGGTTGTCGAAGAACGCTGCGGCAATGTCCAGTTCATTCTGGGACATGCGCTTTGTCTTGATGTTGTAAAGGAGTCGACCGATCTCAGCAACGACGGTGGCATGTGGCAACGTGATGACCTCGCGGATGCAGGTCTCCAGCCACGCTACGAGGTTTAGCCCAGTCAGCGAGACGTCGGTCGGGTGCGCCGAACTGGCGTAGTTACGCATGTACCGGATGTGGTCAAGCTGCCGATAGCCGATGTTGCTGATCAGTTGAATCTTGGCAGCAGCTTCCATCAGCTTGGAATCGTCAAGCTTGGGCAAGTCTTCAGGGGTGCGCAGGCCCTTGCGCTTGGCGGGGTCAGGCTCGGCGAGATCGAAAAAGTACTCGACGTCGAATGCGGCAACCCGCTTCCGAAGCTCGCTGATCGTCTCGTCCCAGAGGTAGGTCAGGGCAGCGTCGAACAGTCCAACCGATGCGGCCATCATCATCTTGGAGATGTAAGAGGCGCGGGCACGCTGCTCATCGTCGAGTTTGTCGAGGGCATCCTCCGCGTTGCGGAGCAGCTTCTCCCGTTCCCTGACATCGACGATGATGCCTTCGGTGGGCAGCCCCAACCTGTCGATGGAGTTGAGCATGAGACTCTCGAACGCTTCGAGGTCCTGGCGCGCGGCTTCGACCACAGCGCGCGAGTTCACTCGGACGATTTGACCGGAAACCGGCTGGCCTGCCTCGTCGGCAGCACGACCGCTCATGCTGATGCCCTCCAAGTAAGTGACGATCACCAGATCGCCGCCACCTGGCTTGCCCGTTACAGACCCGAAGAACGACCACACAGATCGTAACGATCGAGTGCCACGGTGACGTGGCATGCGTCGCAGGAGCCCCCGGACTACAGCCGCCGAGGTAACGAATCCGACACTGCTACCCGTAACCAACCTGGGTTCTCATCCAACGAGCTGAGTGACATATATCACACTTAACACTGTTGACTTTTCATGAAGTGGTCTCCGGGCGGGTTCGACCGCGTTCCTATTTTCCCTAAGCCGAGCCGACCTCCACGCTCTTAGCACCTGCGCTCGACGACATTTCTCTTGCTACTCCGCAAGATCGCAGGAGTACATTCATACAAGCCGGGCGGACTGAAGGTCCAAACCACAGCGTCGACTCGCTGACGTGCAGGTAGTTGCCATCCGCACCCTCACCTCAAGACTGGACACGAAGATTGTCCACTCTTAGCCCACTGGGCGGATTGTGGACACGCAAATGTCCATTGCCGATTTGATCCGGTGCGCGCGAGAGTTGATGTCAGCGATCTGTCCCATGGTCCGGACGGCTTCGCCGAGGGGGTCCTGGTGGCAGCCAGCGACCCCCTCAAGCCTTCCTGTGATACCTCACTATGAGTGACGACTCTTCCGTTTGGTCACACGCTGCGTACGATCGGCTTGACCAACCTTCGGGGCTGCCACCCCGCGGTCACGTCCGGACCATGAGCGGAAGGCATACAGTAGTGAGATTCCATCGGCAGCAAAACCCATGCACTGCCTGTCCAACTCCTCGGGAATGGCCTCGTAGAAGGTCGCAGACGATTGTCATCGTCATTTCTATCCAGATATTTACAACGTTTCTCATCTTGCGTGGCTACCCGCTCGAAGGGGCCATTGCGGCTTCGACCGGAATTTGTTTAGTCGCGCGTCGGCTCGTTCACAATTCTGCCCATAAGCAGCCCGGCTGGATTTCGTGATTAATGCCGCGCAGAGGGACAGTCGAGACACTCCCGGACCACACTACGATAACCGGGCCCCTCTGCGCGGCACCCCAGGCACTCAGCCACCTCTTGACTGCGGGAGGTGACAATGTCTAGTCGCAGCGAGTTGGTCTACGAATTAAAGTCTCTCCGAAAAGGACGAGGGTTAGCAGGGCGCATCGAAGGTCGAGTTGGACCCTTCCTGCGCTCCGCTGCCGGAGTCACGGAGAATGACGCGGTAGAAGTCATTCGAACCAAGGTATCGGCTCGACTATCGGAACTTGCGGCACATCTTCCAGACGACCTCAGATTGGCAGTATTGGCCGCTTTCGCAATCGAGACGGAGGCGCGCCAACCCCTGTATCAGGATCGCGTTCGCTGGGCGGCAGCGCGAGTCGATCGAGACCCTCGGACAGTTCGCAGACGAGTCGACGAAGCTATCGACCTCCTGGCAGAGCTCAGCGTCAGCACACAGACCTCATCGGCGACCAGTTCGCTGGTGAGCGGTTGGCACACCGCTGAACTTCGAGCATGGATGACTCTAAACCGATCCAGAGCCGAATGCTTCGAAGTGCGTACCATTGTTGCCGACTCCGAAGGGGTCGCCAGTGTCGATCTTGCATTGAGCGGCTACGCAAATTCCTCTCAAATAGACGTCGATAGACCCGACTACTCCACCGTCACCATATTCCAAGGTGGAATTTTGCGCGACCACTGGATAGAATCTAGCGATCGCATTGGCATGACACTGGAACTACCGCATACACTTCATCGAGGCGAGCGCCACCAGATCGCATTACGCTTCGAAAGCCGGAATGAGCCGTCATTCTACATTTGCGTACCAAGAGCACCGTGCGACTACTTTGAGGTAAGTGTCCGATTCAATGATCGAATTCCGGAAGATCCCCGCGTCCTAGAGGGCGCATTTCAACGCGATGTTACTGACCCAGGATTTCAAGGCCAACCCTCGAAGGTAGACGAAGCAGGAGAAATTAAGCATCGATTCCGAAATTTGACTCCGGGGCTATCCTATGGTTTGCGCTGGTCCGCAAACTCGCGTTCGGGCGCTCAGAGTCACTAGCTACGGTCGCTCTGAGAGCGCAGTTTCCTTACTCGCCCACCACGCCGTAATGGATGGCGAGCGCGGCGAACTCCATGCCTCGGCGTCGAGTTGCTCGATCGACGAGACGACGCATCGTGGTCTTACCGAGAGGCTGATAGCGCACCCAGTCGGGTGCCAGGTCGCGTGCCTCCGCGAGCCAGCTGAGCGCGTCTCGGTCGTGGCGAAGGTCGGCCGCCGAAGCAGCGAGGAGCAGCCGGTGGCCGCCCTCCCAGAAGGCCGGAACGTCGCCCGCCGTGTCGGGCACAGCGGCCGCCAGGCGAAGTGCCTCTTCCGGTCGCCGGCGCGCGCTGCAAGCTCGACGTTCTGAAGTGCCGCGAAGCACGCCCGCTCGCGTGGCCCGAGGTCGACGTGATCGGGAAGCTGGAGGCAGAGCCGCCGATTCCTCCGCACGTCAACGTGTGGCGGTCGGTACGGGCGGGTGGGGACACGAAGACCAAGAAGTCGCGGCGGTCGCTCGCGCTTCCCGGCCGGGCAGTCGACGCGCTGGAACGCCAGAAGCTCCGACAGAAGCGTCAGCGCGAGTCGGCCGGCGACCGGTGGCAAGAACTCGGGATCGTGTTCGCGTCGGACGTCGGGGCACAGCTCGATGCAGCCAACGTCCGGCGCGGGTTCCGGCGCATCTTGAAGTTCGCAGGGCTCAAACCGAATTAGTGGACACCGCGTGAGTTGCGACACAGCTTCGTGTCGCTGCTTTCCGACAGCGGGCTCACCATCGAAGAGATCTCGCGGCTGGTGGGGCACTCGGACACGAAGGTGACCGAACTGGTTTACCGACACCAGTTGCGGCCGGTGATCCAAGACGGAGCGAAAGCGATGGACGCGATCTTCCCGGATTCGGCGACGTAGTCACTCTGACCACCAGGTCCTAGGGGCCGGTTCGCGGTTTCGCGAACTGGCCCTGACCTGCGTGGCTCCGCCACCGTCGATCGCTGACGGGCCAGTCCCTGATGTAGCACCCGGTCGCCCCGCAGCGACTGACCGTGCGTGACGAAGTGGAAGCCAACGCTCCCTCGCCTGCCCGCACTGGACTGGGCGCCAGCGCGTGGAACGCTGGTACTCAGCGGGGCCGCGCTGCTGGCCGGCATGACGGTGCTGTTCGGATGGGTGGACTGGCCGGCGTTGGGCCGGTGGGCACGCCCGCACGCCGTGCCACTAGCCATGTTCGCTGCTGCTGGGGCAGGTATGACTGCCGCCGGATGGCGGCTGCGTGGGCAGCATGCGCCGCGGACACGGGCCTCGGGCATGAGCTGGTGGGTCGTCGCCACTGCCGCGATCGTCGTGGTCGTCGTGGCATGGGTCGCGACTAATTGGCTGCTGGGTGAGGCCACCGCGGCAAAGGATCCCGGCGCCGCGCGGGTCGACGCGATCAAGACTGGGCTCGGCATCGGCGCCGGCACTACGGGCATCTTCGCGCTTCTGCTGGCGGTGCGGCGGCAGTGGCACAGCGAGAGCGACGCGACGGAAAAAAACGTAACCGAGTTGTACACCAAGGCCGCCGACCAACTCGGCTCCTCTGGGGCTCCGGTGCGTCTGGCCGGCCTCTACGCTCTTGAACGGCTCGCCCACAACAATCCGGGGCAGCGACAGAGCATCGTCAACGTCATCTGTGCCTACCTGCGCATGCCCTACACGCCACCCAGCTCCGCACCGGCGACCGACAGCGTGGAACATCAGGAACAGATCCAGGAACGCGAGGTCCGACTGGCTGGCCAACGCATCCTCGCCGATCACCTTGTCCCGCAGAACCGCCGGAAGTTCTGGGACGACATCGACCTCGACCTCACCAACGCGCACCTCATCGACTTCACTCTTCAGAACTGCCAACTGCGGAATGGCCGCTTCAGCGGCGCGACCTTCGCCGGCGAGGCCTCGTTCGACGGCGCGACCTTCGCCGGCGAGGCCTCCTTCGGCGACGCGACCTTTACCGGCGAGGCCTCCTTCGGTGACACGATCTTCGCCCGCGCCGCCGCCTTCGGCGACACGACCTTCACTGGCGACGCTTGGTTCGGCGAATCGACCTTCATTCGCGTCGCCTGGTTCGGCGACGCGAACTTCAGGGGCGACGCCTGGTTCGGCGGCGCGACCTTCGCCAACGAGGCCTCGTTCGTCGACGCGATCTTCACCGGCGACGCCGCCTTCGGCGACACGACCTTCACCGGCGACGCTTGGTTCCAGAAATCGACCTTCACCGGCGACGCGTGGTTCCGCGGCGCGACCTTCGCCCACCTCGCCGCGTTCAGCAAATCGACCTTCACCGGCGACGCCTCCTCCTTCAAAGGCGCGACCTTCACCCGCGCCTCGTTCGGCGACGCGACCTTCACCGGCGACGCCTCGTTCGAAGGCGCGACCTTCACCGGCGACGCCTCGTTCGAAGGCGCGACGTTTACCGGTGCTCTCCCGACGATCGATCGGCGACTCGCTGAGAAAGCTCGATTCGCCAACGTCATCTTCACCAGTTACTCGCCGGACCGTACGACCGTTGCGGGCATCGTCGTGGACGTGCATGAGTTGCCGACAACTACCGACGAGGCCGAGGCTTCCTCGGAGCGACAGTCACCCACTTAGTCACCCAGGTCATGCAAAAGCCCGGTCCGCTAGTAGCGGACCGGGCTTTGACCTGCGTGGGCCTACCAGGACTTGAACCTGGGACCTCTTCGTTATCAGCGAAGCGCTCTAACCGCCTGAGCTATAGGCCCTCGAACGAGGAGAACTTTACAGGACCCCCGAGGGGGCCCTGCAACCGGGTTACTCCCGTTCCGACAGCGTGACCTCGAGGCCGCCCGCGAGGTCGGCCGACACGTTGTAGATGAACGCGCTGACCGTGGCCAAGGCCGACACCAGGACGATGTTGATCGCTCCCAGGATCGCCGCGATGCCGAACACGCGGCCCGCGCTGATCAGCGGTTCCGAGGATGCGTTGGCACCCTCGCCGCCCACTAGGGACGAGTACGTTCCGTTCAGCTTGTCCCAGACGCCCATGCCGTCCAGCACCGTGTACAGGACGCCGACCGCCACCAGCCAGACGAAGAACATCGCGACGCCCAGGACCAGGGACAGCTTCAGGACTGACCACGGGTCGAACCGCTTCACCTGCAGCGACGCCCGGCGCGGGCCGCGGCCCGGGCGCCGCAACGCGCTGGGGCGGGCTCGCTGGGACGACGCCGATGGGACGGCCGCCGCGGACGGCTCGCCGCTCGGCGGGGTGTCTCCACTTCCGCCGAACAGGCGAGGCGCCGCGCTGCCGGTGACCACTGTGCGCTGCTCCGGGGAGACCGGCTGGGTCTCCTCGGCCGCCGGCTCGGGTTTGTAGAGCGCCTCATCCGTGGCCAGCTTCACCGTTGCCTCGGAGTCGCCGTCCTTGCCGACCCGCTGCCAGGGTGGGCTCGCCGGAGTCCCGTTCGAACCCGCTGCCTCGGGATTCTCGGATGGTGTCACGAAGAGTCAGTCCTTACCCGTGCCGTGGTGACGCCGTCTCACTGCTCCGGCGGCGCCGTCGTTTCTTCGTCCGCTTCTGTCGTCTCGGCCGCGGCTTCCGACCCGGCTTCCACCGTGTCTTCCGCCGTGACGTCCGCTTCCGCGTTGTCGTCACCGTTGGCGACGTCCGAGGGCTCGTCCGCGTTGCGTGCGACCGCGAGAAGAGTGGTGCCTTCGCCGAGATTCATCAGCCGGACCCCCTTCGTCTGCCGCCCTGCCTTGCGCACGTCGCCCGCCGGCGTGCGGATCACGCCGCCGCTCGAGGTGATCGCGTAGAGCTCGTCCTCGGCGTCGACGATGAGCGCACCCACCAGCCTGCCACGTTTGCGGTCGTGCTGAATGGTGAGCACACCCTTGCCGCCGCGGCCCTGCACCGGGTAGTCCTCGATCGGGGTGCGCTTGGAGTAGCCGCCGTCCGTCGCGACCAGCAGGAACTTGCCTTCCTTGACCACGCTGATGCCGAGCAGCTCGTCACCGTCGTTGAACCGCATGCCCATCACGCCGGAGGTCGGGCGGCCCATCGGCCGCAGTGCCTCGTCCGTCGCGTGGAAGCGGATCGACTGGCCTTCGGCCGACACCAGGAGCAGGTCGTCCTCCGCCGCCGCCAGCACCGCGCCGACCAGCTCGTCGCCCTCGCGCAGGTTGATGGCGATGAGGCCGCCGGAGCGGTTCGAGTCGAAGTCGGTGAGCTTGGTCTTCTTCACCAGGCCGCGCCTGGTGGCGAGCACCAGGTACGGCGCGGCCTCGTAGTTCTTGATCTGGATGACCTGGGCGATCTGCTCGTCCGGCTGGAACGCCATGAGGTTCGCCACGTGCTGGCCGCGCGCGTTGCGGTTGGCCTCGGGCAGCTCGTACGCCTTGGTCCGGTAGACGCGGCCCTTGTTCGTGAAGAACAGCATCCAGTCGTGCGTCGAGCAGACGAAGAAGTGCTGGACGATGTCGTCCTGCTTCAACGTCGCGCCCTGCACGCCCTTGCCGCCGCGCTTCTGCGAGCGGTACAGGTCGGTTTTCGTTCGCTTGGCGTACCCCGTGCGGGTGATGGTGACGACGACGTCCTCGACCGCGATGAGCTCTTCGTCGGTGACGTCGCCGCTGAACCCGATGATCTTGGTGCGCCGGTCGTCGCCGTACTTCTCGACGATCGCCATCAGCTCGTCGCGGATGATCGCGCGCTGGCGTTCCGGCTTCTCGAGGATGTCCTTGAGGTCGGCGATCTCCAGCTCGATCTCGGCCAGCTGGTCGATGATCCGCTGGCGCTCCAGGGCGGCGAGGCGCCGCAGCTGCATGTCGAGGATCGCGGTGGCCTGGATCTCGTCGACGTCCAGCAGCTCCATCAGGGCCGGCCGGGCCTCGTCCGCGGACGGCGACCGCCGGATCAGCGCGATGACCTCGTCGAGCATGTCGAGCGCCTTGACGTACCCACGCAGGATGTGGGCCCGCTCCTCGGCCTTCTTCAGGCGGTACTTGGTCCGCCGGACGATGACCTCGACCTGGTGCTTCACGTAGTGCCGGATGATCTGGTCGAGCCGCAGCGTGCGCGGCACGCCGTCGACCAGGGCCAGCATGTTGACGCCGAAGTTCTGCTGCAGCTGGGTGTGCTTGTAGAGGTTGTTCAGCACGACCTTCGCGACCGCGTCGCGCTTGATCGTGACGACGATCCGCATGCCGGACCGGCTGTTGGACTCGTCGGCGATGTCGGCGATGCCGGTGAGCTTGCCGTCGCGGACCAGGTTCGCGATGTTCTCGACCAGGTTGTCCGGGTTGACCTGGTACGGCAGCTCGGACACGACCAGGATCGTGCGGCCCTTCGCGTCCTCTTCGACCTCGACGACCGCGCGCATCCGGATCGAGCCGCGGCCGGTGCGGTAGGCGTCCTCGATGCCGGACGTGCCGAGGATCATCGCCCTGGTCGGGAAGTCCGGGCCCTTGACCCGCACGAGCAGCGCGGCCAGGAGCTCGTCGTCGGTCGCCTCGGGGTTCTCCAGCGCCCAGACGACGCCCTCGGAGACCTCGCGCAGGTTGTGCGGCGGGATGTTGGTCGCCATCCCGACCGCGATCCCGGAACCGCCGTTGACCAGCAGGTTCGGGAACCGCGACGGCAGGACGTCCGGCTCCTGCGTGCGGCCGTCGTAGTTGTCGGAGAAGTCGACGGTGTCTTCTTCGATGTCGGCCAGCATCTGCATGGCCAGCGGCGCGAGCCGGGACTCCGTGTACCGCATGGCGGCCGCGGGGTCGTTGCCCGACGAGCCGAAGTTGCCCTGGCCGTCGATCAGCGGGTACCGCAGCGACCACGGCTGGGCGAGCCGGACCAGCGCGTCGTAGATCGCCGAGTCACCGTGCGGGTGGTAGTTGCCCATGACGTCGCCGACGACGCGGGAGCACTTGTTGTACCCGCGGTCCGGCCGGAAACCGGAGTCGAACATCGAGTACAGGATCCGGCGGGCGACCGGCTTGAGGCCGTCACGCACGTCCGGCAGCGCCCGCGACACGATGACGCTCATCGCGTAGTCGATGTAGGAGCGCTGCATCTCCTGCTGGATGTCGACCGGCTCGATCCGGTCGTGTTCCGGAGCCGGCGGCAGAGTTTCCGTCATGAGGTCCTTCTCGAGTGGAGAGTCCTAGCGGGACAAAGAGCGGGGAACGCCTACACGTCCAAGAAGCGCACGTCCTTGGCGTTGCGCGTGATGAACGACCGGCGGGCCTCGACGTCCTCGCCCATCAGGACGGAGAACAGCTCGTCCGCCTGGGCGGCGTCGTCCATCGTGACCTGGCCCAGCAGCCGGTTCGCCGGGTCCATCGTGGTCTCCCACAGCTCTTCGGCGTTCATCTCGCCGAGACCCTTGTAGCGCTGGATCGCGTCGTCCTTCGGCAGGCGCTTGCCGGCCTCGACACCCGCCTGGATGACGGCGTCGCGCTCGCGGTCGGAGTACGCGTACTCCGGCTCCGCCCGCGGCCACTTGATCTTGTACAGCGGCGGCCGCGACAGGAAGACGTGGCCGTGCTCGATCAGCGGCGCCATGAAGCGGAACAGCAGGGTGAGCAGCAGCGTGGTGATGTGCTGGCCGTCGACGTCGGCGTCGGCCATCAGCACGATCTTGTGGTAGCGCAGCTTCGACAGGTCGAACTCGTCGTGGATGCCGGTGCCCAGCGCGGTGATCAGCGACTGGACCTCGGTGTTCTTGAGGACGCGGTCGATGCGGGCCTTCTCGACGTTGATGATCTTGCCGCGGATCGGCAGGATCGCCTGGTACATCGAGTCGCGGCCTTCCTTGGCCGAGCCGCCGGCGGAGTCGCCCTCCACGATGTAGAGCTCGCACTCCGCCGGGTTGGTCGAGCGGCAGTCCTTCAGCTTGCCGGGCAGGCCGCCGATCTCCAGCGCGCCCTTGCGGCGGACGAGGTCACGCGCCTTGCGCGCGGCCATCCGGGCCTGCGCCGAGGAGATCGACTTGTTGATGATCGTCTTCGCCTCGGTGGGGTTGCGCTCGAACCAGTCGGCCAGCCACTCGTTCGACTGCTGCTGCACGAACGTCTTGGCCTCGCTGTTGCCCAGCTTGGTCTTGGTCTGGCCCTCGAACTGCGGCTCGCCCAGCTTGATCGAGACGATCGCGGCGAGGCCCTCGCGCACGTCGTCACCGGTCAGGTTGGCGTCCTTCTCCTTGAGCAGCTTCTTGTCGCGCGCGTACGAGTTGACGACACGGGTCAGCGCGGCGCGGAAGCCCTCTTCGTGGGTGCCGCCCTCGTGCGTGTTGATCGTGTTGGCGAACGTGTAGACCGACGGCGTGAAGCCGGTGTTCCACTGCATCGCGACCTCGACCTCGAGGCCGGTGCCCTTCGCGTCGAAGGAGATCACGCTGGGGTGGATCGGGTCCTTGCTGCCGTTGATGTGCTTGACGAAGTCCTCGAGCCCGCCCGGGTAGCAGTAGACCTTCTCCTTGACGCGGGCGACCTTGCCCTCGGCGTCGGCTTCGGCATCCTCGTCGGCGACGCGCTCGTCGCGCAGGGACAGCGTCAGCCCCTTGTTGAGGAACGCCATCTCCTGGAGGCGGCGCGAGATCGTCTCGAAGTTGAACGTCGTGGTCTCGAAGATGCCGCCGTCGGCCCAGAACGTCATCGTCGTCCCGGTCTCGGTCGCCGGGCCGAGGTCTTCGAGGGGGCCGGGGATCTGGTCGGTGTACAGCTGGCGCCAGCTCCGGCCGCCGTACTTGACCTCGGCGAGCAGCTTCGTCGACAGCGCGTTCACCACGGAGATGCCGACGCCGTGCAGGCCGCCGGACACCGCGTAGGAGTCGCTGTCGAACTTGCCGCCCGCGTGCAGCTGGGTGAGCACGACCTCGATGGTCGGCTTGTTCTCCTTGGGGTGCATGTCGACCGGGATGCCGCGGCCGTCGTCGACGACGCGCACCCCGCCGTCGGCGAGGAGAGTAACCTCGACCTTGGTGGCGTGCCCGGCCATGGCTTCGTCGACCGAGTTGTCGACGACTTCCTGGACGAGGTGGTGCAGACCGCGTTCACCGGTGGAACCGATGTACATGCCGGGGCGCTTGCGGACCGCTTCGAGGCCTTCGAGCACCGTGATCGACGACGCGTTGTACTCGTGCTTGTTCTCGGTCACCGGCGTTGTTTCTCCTCGTCTCGCCCGAGCGGACACTCGCTCCCCTCCAGTGTACTTGGCCGCGTCCGCTGGCATGCGGCAAGGACACCCCTGAGCGCGTCGCAGACGGACGAAATCGGTCCGAGCCGAGTCTTGACGTATCTCGGGAGGTCTGGATGCGTTCTCGGGGCATTCAACCGAGCATCACGCAACCGGGGTCAGCCGTACGTGTCACGCGGGCCGCGGCCCGACACGTGCCGAGGCCCTTTCCGCCAGCTCGGGGCCATCGGACCCTGGATCCGCATGCGCTTGACGACGCCGTTGCCGACGCCCGCCGCGATCTTGGCCAGCAGTTTTCCCTGCAGCAGCCGGAGCTGGGTGGCCCACGCCGTGGAGCTGGCGCGGACGGTGAGCTCGCCGTCCTTGAGCGCGACCGGCTGCGCGTGCTCGGCGACGTCTTCGCCGACCAGCCGGCCCCACTGGGCGAAGACGCGGGCGGTCGTGACGCTCTCGTTCCAGCCGCGGTCGGCGACCAGCCGCGAGACGAGCCGGCCGAGCGGCTGGGGGTCGCGCGGGTCCGCACCAGGTCCCGACCAGCGCCGGCGCCGGGGGTTCTGGCCCCCGCCGCCGACGGTGCGCCGCCGGTACCCCGGCGACGTGCCGCGTTCCTTGGCCTTGGCCTTCGCCGCTTCGAGCGCGGCGTGGGCGAGATCCCGGCCCGTGGTCCCGTTCGGAGCAGCGCCGTCTTCACCCTGCGTGCCCGAAGGCGCGTTCCCGGGTGGGTTAACCCCCGCGCGGGGGGCGTCAAGCGTCCGTTTCGGCGGTTTGGTCACGCGCGGCGATAACTCGGGCACGGGTTTATCCACACTGTCCACAGGTTTGTCCCCAGATCGGTGGGTAACTGCTGTGTCGGCGATCACACGGGGTGTGCGACTTGATCTTGCCGAACCCGGTCCGGGCTGTTCAGCCACGCGAAATCTCACCATCCGCCACCACGAACCGGGACCCGGCCAGCTCGCCGGGCACGTCTTCGTCGACCGCAGCGGTCACCAGCACCTGTTCGGCGCTCGCGGCCACCTCGGCCAGCCGGGCGCGGCGCTTGCGGTCCAGCTCGGCGAACACGTCGTCGAGCAGCAGCACCGGCTCACCCGCCTCCGCGCGCAGCAGCTCGTAGCTGCCGAGCCGGAGGGCAAGCGCGAAGGACCACGACTCGCCGTGGCTCGCGTAGCCCTTGGCCGGCGCCTCGCCGAGGATCAGCTCCAGCTCGTCCCGGTGCGGGCCGACGAGGCTGATCCCGCGCTCGAGCTCCGCCTTCCGAGCTTCGCCGAGCGCCTTGAGGAGGACGTCCTTGAGGACTTCGGGTTGCGCCCGCTCGCCATCCGGTACGCCGTACGTCTCCGGCAGGGCCGCGCCCAGCGAAGACCGGTACGTAATCTTCGCCGGCCGGGAGTCCGGAGCGACGCCCATGTACGCCGAAGCCGCGTACGGCCCGAGGTCCGCGACGAGGTTCAGGCGCGCGGCGAGCAGCTCCGCGCCCGCCACCGCGAGGTGGTCGTCCCAGACTTCCAGCGTCGACAGCGCGTACGGGTCTTCGCGACCCGTACGCCGTTTCCCGGCCGTCTTGAGCAGGGCGTTGCGCTGCTTCAGCACCTTCTCGTAGTCGGCCCGGACCCCCGCGTACCGCGGCGCGCGCAGCACCAGGAGCTCGTCGAGGAACCGGCGTCGCTCGCCCGGGTCACCCCGGACCAGCGCGAGGTCCTCCGGCGAGAACAGCACCGTGCGCAGGATCCCGAGCACGTCACGCGGCCGGCCGACCGCGCCGCGGTTGACCCGGGCGCGGTTCGCACGGCCGGCGGTGATCTCGAGCTCGACCGTCAGTTCGCGGTCCTCGTTGACCACCGCGACCCGCACCAGCGCGCGCTCGCAGCCGTGCCGGATCAGCGGCGCGTCCGTCGCGACGCGGTGCGAGCCCAGCGTCGCGACGTACCCGATCGCTTCGAGCAGGTTGGTCTTGCCGCGACCGTTCTGGCCGACCAGCACGGTCGGCCCGGGTTCGAGGGCGAGATCGGCCTGGGGCCAGGAGCGGAAGTCGGTGACCTGCAGGTGGCGCAGATACACCCGGAACTCCTTATCCGCCGACCTTCTTCACGGCGTGCCCGCCGAACTGGTTGCGCAGCGCGGCGACCGCGCGCATGGCGGCCGAGTGCTCCTGGCGCGAAGCGAACCGCGCGAAGAGCGCGGCCGAGATGACCGGCGCCGGCACCGCGTTGTTGATCGCCTCTTCCAGCGTCCAGCGGCCTTCGCCGGAATCCTCGACGTACCCCTCGAGGTCGTCCAGCTCCGGGTCTTCGTCGAGCGCGCGCACGAGCAGGTCGAGCAGCCAGGACCGGACGACCGTGCCGCGCTGCCAGCCCTTGATCACCGAGGGCACGTCGTTGACGACCTTCGCGGCCTCGAGCAGCTCGAAGCCTTCGGCGAAGGCCTGCATCATGCCGTACTCGATGCCGTTGTGGATCATCTTCGCGTAGTGACCCGCGCCGACGTCGCCCGCGTGCGAGAAGCCTTCCTCGCGCGGGCCTTCCGGGCGCAGCGCGTCGAAGATCGGCATGGCCTTCTCGACGTCGGCCGCGGTGCCGCCGACCATCAGGCCGTAGCCGTTGTCCTTGCCCCACACGCCACCGGACACGCCGCAGTCGACGTAGCCGATGTTCTTCGCCGCGAGCAGATCGGCGTTCAGCTTGTCGTCGGTGTATTTCGAGTTGCCGCCGTCGATCACCATGTCGCCCTCGGCGAGCAGGTTGCTCAGCTCGGTGACGGTCTGGCGGGTCGGGTCGCCGGCCGGGACCATGATCCAGACGATCCGCGGCCCGTCCAGTTTGGACACCAGGTCTTCGAGCGACGTGGTGTCGCTGACGTCCGGGTTGCGGTCGTAGCCGACCACCTCGTGACCGGCCGCGCGCAGCCGCTCACGCATGTTGAAGCCCATCTTGCCCAGGCCGATCAGACCGAGCTGAACCATGAGATCCCCTTAGGTACTAATGAAAAGCGGGTCAGCCCGGGAGGCGGACCGGCATCAGGAGGTAGAGGTAACCGGGGACGACGTTGCCCTCCGGATCGGCGGGCTTGATCAGCGCGGGCCGGTTCGGCGTGGTGAACGTCAGCTCCGCCCGGTCGCTGTGGAGCGCGCCGAGGCCGTCGACGAGGTAACCCGGGTTGAACGCGATGGTCACCGGCTCACCTTCGTACTCGACCTGAAGCTCCTCTTCGGCGCTTCCCTCGTCATCGCCACCCGCGGACAACCGCAGCGTGTTGTCCCCGAATTCCAGTCGTACCTGAGTCCCCCGCTCCGCCACCAGTGAAACGCGCTTGATGCTCTCGGTGAGAGCGGACACGTCGATGACCGCGCGTGACGTGTGCGACGCGGGCAGCAGCTGGCGGTACGGCGGGAACTCCGCGTCGAGCAGGCGGGTCGTCGTGTAGCGCCCGGAACCGGACAGGCCGAGCAGGCCTTCGCCGCTGGCGAGGGCGAGGCGGATCGTGGCGCCGCTCGCGCCGAGCGTTTTGGCGGCTTCGGCGAGGGTGCGCGCCGGGACGAGCACCGCGGCGTCGGCCAGGCCCTCGGCCGGCTGCCAGGTGAACTCGCGCATGGCGAGCCGGAAGCGGTCGGTCGCGACGAGGGTCAGCGAGCTGCCGGAGATCTCGAGCCGCATGCCGGTAAGCATCGGCAGCGTGTCGTCCTTGCCCGCGGCGACGACGACCTGGGTGACGGCCTGGCCGAACGCGTCGCCGGCGAGCTCGCCCGCGAAGGCGGGCTGGGACGGCAGCTGCGGGTAGTCCTCGACCGGCATGGTCGGCAGGGAGAACCGCGCGCTGCCGCAGGTGATGGTGGCGCGCGCGCCGTCGACGGAGATCTCGACCGGCTGCGCGGGCAGTGACTTGGTGATGTCGGCGAGGAGGCGCCCGGACACCAGCAGGCGGCCGCCGTCGGCGATCGTCGCCGGGACGCCGACCGTGGCCGAAACCTCGTAGTCGAAGCCCGAGACCGTCAGTGCGTCGGTGTCGCCGTCGGAACCGGCGTCGAGGAGCACACCGCCCAGCACCGGCACGGGAGGCCGGGAGGGGAGGCTTCTCGCCACCCACGCGACGGCGTCGGCGAGCCCGTCACGCTCGACGCGGATCTTCATGCGCGCATCCTTTCGACGACCGAGCCCCTGTCGGCTCGGGCCAGGCCTCGCTCTGGCGGGGCAGTGACCGGCTGCCCCCTCCGGCCGGTCCGCCCTCGGCGAGAGCGGCCGGAGCACGGACCAGGTGCAGGCATCCACGTTAGGCCGTCGCGGCGGCCCGCGTCACCTCGGGCTGCTCTTCGCTTTGTCGACATGACGACACGTTCTCGCGGCTGTCCCCAGATTCGTCCGCCGCCTGTTTTTATCTTTTTCTCTCTTAGAAGAGATCTAAAGGCAGTAACAGTAGTAAGTGTTGTGGATTGTGTGGATGGAGCTCCTTTGCGCAGGTCGGAGGGGTCGCGGGCGTGTGGAGAACCATGGTGGCAGTCCTGTGGGTAGATCGGGGCGTCGGTGGATGGTTTCGGGCGACCCCCGATTCGTCCACAGTTGCCCCCAGTTGTCCCCATGGTTGTCCCCAGGTGTGCGGCGATCCGTCCCCAGGGCCTGGGGGTGCGCGGAGGGGTCCGAACCCCTCTTCCGAGTGATCGGCCCCTCCTGTGCACACAATGTGGGCAACCTGTGGAATCAGCGTGGACAAGGGTGTGGATTCACTGTGGATCACCTGTGGGCGGGGTGTGGACGAAATCCGCGTCGTCGCTGATCAGAGATCCGCTGGCACTGTGGGCAAACTGCCCACACCATGGGGAAAGTTCCTTGTGTACAAACAATTTCCGCGAGTTTGCGAAGCGCGCGTACGCGCGCTTCGCTGCTTCGCCCGCTTCGGACAGTCCAAAGACGACAAAGGGGCGTCCACAGTGCGTGGACGCCCCGAAGTCGTTGCGGGATAAGGGATGTGCTACTGGCGGGCGCGCTGCTTGATGCGCGACGTCAGCTCCTGCACCTGGTCGTAGATCCGCCGGCGCTCGGCCATCTCCTTGCGGATCTTCTTGTCCGCGTGCATGACGGTCGTGTGGTCGCGGCCGCCGAACGTCTGCCCGATCTTCGGCAGCGACATGTCGGTCAGCTCGCGGCAGAGGTACATCGCGATCTGGCGGGACGTGGCGAGCGCCTTCGTCTTGCCGGGGCCGCACAGGTCGTCGAGCGTGACGTCGAAGAACTCGGAGATGACGCCCATGATCGTGGGCGCGGTGATCTCCGGGGCGTGCGAGTCGGGGATGAGGTCCCGCAGCACGATCTCCGCCAGCGCGGCGTCCACCGGCTGCTGGTTCAGCGACGCGAACGCGGTGACGCGGATGAGCGCGCCTTCGAGCTCCCGGATGTTCGCCTCGACGCGCGAGGCGATGAACTCCAGGACGTCGCCCGGCACCGCCAGCCTGTCCTGCGCCGCCTTCTTGCGGAGGATCGCGATGCGCGTCTCGAGCTCGGGCGGCTGGATGTCGGTGATCAGGCCCCACTCGAACCGCGTCCGCAGCCGGTCTTCCAGCGTCTCGAGGCGCTTGGGCGGGCGGTCGGAGCTGACGACGATCTGCTTGTTCGCGTTGTGGAGGGTGTTGAAGGTGTGGAAGAACTCTTCCTGCGTGCCTTCTTTGCCTTCCAGGAACTGGATGTCGTCGACGAGCAGGATGTCGATGTCGCGGTAGCGCCGCTGGAACGCGACCTTGCGGTCGTCGCGCAGCGAGTTGATGAAGTCGTTCGTGAACTCTTCGGTCGAGACGTACCGGACGCGCATGCCGGGGAAGAGCCGTTGCGCGTAGTGGCCGACCGCGTGCAGCAGGTGCGTCTTGCCGAGCCCGGACTCGCCCCAGATGAAGAGCGGGTTGTACGCGCGGGCCGGTGCTTCGGCGACGGCGACCGCGGCCGCGTGCGCGAAGCGGTTGGACGCACCGATGACGAAGGTGTCGAAGGTGTACTTCTCGTTCAGCTTCGTCTTCGACGTCTGCGGCTGCGCCGGCGCGGTGTAGGGCTGGCCGGCGATCGGCTGGCCGGAGAACGTCGGCCAGATCTCGTGGACGGCGGCGAGCGCTTCGCCCTCTTCGTCGACCTCTTCGTCCGTGTCGTCACCGTCGTCGGGCTTCGGCGCGGCGGACTGGTGCGAGGGCATCGGCGGGGCGGGCTCGGGACGCGGCGGCGGCAGCATCGGACCGGGACCCGGCCGCGGCACGGGCGCCGGCTCCGGGCTGACCCCGTTTTCCACTCGGCCGGGTGACGGCACGTAGTGCGGAGCGGCGACCGGCGCGACGGCTTCGGTGCTGTCGACCTTCACCGCGAGCGAGATGGCGCGGCCGAGCCGCCGGGAAAGCGCGTCGGTGATCGCGCCGCGGAGGCCGCGTTCGATCGCTTCCTTCGCGAAGTCACTGGGGGCCGCCAGGAGCGCGGTGCCGTCGAGCAGGCCGATCGGGCGGGTCACGCGCATCCAGGCGCGCTGCTGGGGGGACAGGGTCCCGTCGGACAGTTCGCGTACCACCTGTTCCCAGATGACGCCCAGATTGTGCTGGTGCTCCGACACCTGTTCGGCTCCCCTCCCCTCGTCGGCGTGGACGACCGACGCCCCTGGTCACGCGGTCCGGGGCCCCTGCGCTGCCTGCGTGTGCATCGGCACAGCGAATATCCACATAGTTGTCCACAGCTGTGCACTAATGTACGGCGACCCGCGGCGACGCCACCTGCGGGCTCGTCGTACGCCGGTGGGCACTCCACCACCCGGATACTCGTGCACCTCGACCGGTGACCCGAGAGAGGCACGCTAACAAGCCCCGCCCGCTGCCACAAGGCATCCTGGGCCGCCAGCATTTCACGGTGTACGGCGGGTGGCCATTCGGTGCCGCGGCGTCGATGATCTCGGCGTCACGCCCGGTCGCGGACCGTGGCGAAGGGGGTGCTTACCGGACGCCCGACGGGGGTGCGTACCCTCGTAAGGTCTCCCGTATCCGACGGGTGCTATTCGCGTGCCCACGTTGTCGTCGCTCGTCGTGACGAGGCCACACGTTGGTAGGAGACACCAGAGACTGCCGTGCGCCCGCACGACACGCCAGGTGGGGGGAAGAGATTCTTCCCGCCCGACGCGACATACAGGAGAAGCAGTGAGCAAGGGTAAGCGCACCTTCCAGCCGAACAACCGCCGTCGCGCGAAGACGCACGGCTTCCGCCTGCGCATGCGTACGCGTGCCGGCCGGGCCATCCTGGCGGGCCGCCGTCGCAAGGGCCGCGCCGCGCTGTCCGCCTGATCCGGCACGTCGGGGCGCGCCGTGCTGCCGGCTGCCGCACGTCTGCGGCGGAGTGAGGACTTCCGGATGGTTCTCCGTCGGGGGTCCCGGGCAGGCAGGCGTCGCCTCGTCGTCCACGCACTGACCACGGACCCGTCCGAGGCCGCCGACGTCACGTCGGCGGCCAGGGCGGGTTTTGTGGTGAGCAAGGCCGTCGGGAACTCGGTGGTCCGCCACCGCGTCACCCGCCGGTTGCGTCATCTCGTTTCGGCCCGGCTCGGAACCCTTCCCCCTGGTAGTGCGTTGGTCGTACGGGCATTGCCGCCGTCCGCGTCCGCGTCCAGCGCGGAGCTCGGGGCCGATCTCGACGCCGCACTGCGCCGTCTGGGACTGTCGCCGTCGCGCCGTCCGGCCGGGGATGCCCCGCGCCCGACGCGTCCCGCGGACGCGGCCCCCGACCACGGATCAGCGGTGTGACCGGCATGCGAGCCACCCACGAGCACGACCACGTCGATGACGGCACCGCCGAGCCCGCGCCTCCGCGGCCCGGTCCCGTCGCGTGGGTCCTGTTGCTCCCCATCAAGCTCTACCGCAAGGCGATCTCGCCCTTCCTCCCGCCGGCTTGCCGGTTCTACCCGAGCTGCAGCGCGTACGCAGTCGAAGCCCTGACCCGGCACGGCGCCGGCGGCGGCTCCTACCTCGCGCTGCGCCGGCTGCTGCGCTGCGGCCCGTGGACCCCGCCCGGCCGCGACCCGGTCCCCGAGAAGTTCTCGTGGCGCTACCGCAGACCTGAAACACCGATCGAGGAGTAGCAGCAGTGCTCGATTTCATCTACTACCCCGTGTCCTTCATCCTCTGGTGTTGGCACAAGGTCTTCGGGTTCGTCTTCGGTGAAGCGACGGCGATCTCCTGGATCCTCGGCATCATCTTCCTCACGTTCACGGTCCGCGGCATCATGTTCAAGCCGTTCGTGAACCAGGTCCGGTCGATGAAGAAGATGCAGGACTTCGCGCCGGAGATGAAGAAGGTCCAGAAGAAGTACGCCAACGACCGGCAGCGCCAGGCGCAGGAGATGCAGAAGCTCCAGCGCGAACACGGCGTGAACCCGCTCGGCAGCTGCTTGCCGATGCTGCTGCAGATCCCGGTGTTCATCGGCCTGAACCACGTGCTCCGCGCGTTCACCATGCCGCCGCCCGGTGGTGGCCCGAAGACCGAGAACTACTTCTTCTCCCAGGCCGACGTCCACTCGTACGTCTCCGCGAAGCTCTTCGGCGTCAACCTCGGCGAGGCCGTCTACAACGGTGTCGGTGTCGTCAGCGGCGGGGCCGCGAACGTCGGCTTCCAGTGGGGCGTGCTCCCGGTGGCGCTGCCGCTGATGATCGTCGCGTCCATCGCCACGCACCTCACCGCGCGGCACTCGGTGGCCCGCCAGAACGCCGCGTCGGCCACCCCGCAGACCGCGATCATGAACAAGCTGACGATGTACATCTTCCCGCTCGGTGTACTCGTCTTCGGTGCGCTGTTCCCGCTCGGCCTCCTCTTCTACTGGCTGGCGAACAACGGCTGGACCCTGATGCAGCAGCGCCTCGTCTACACGAAGATCGACAAGGAAGAGGCCGCTCGCAAGGCCGAAGCCATCGAGAAGCGCGCGTCGCTCGGCCCGAAGCCGGGGCAGAAGCCGGCCGCGCCGAAGGTCGGCCAGAAGCCGGTCCAGCAGAAGAAGAACCAGTCCGCGCAGGGTGGCTCGCAGAAGAAGGTCACGAAGGCGGGTTCGGCCCACGGCTTCGCCCAGACCACGCCGGCCGAGGCCGCCGCGAAGGCGAAAGCGGACGCAGCCGCGAAGGCGGACAGCGCGACCGTGGCGGACCCGGCCCCCGCCGAGACCAACGGCCAGAACGGCTCGAAGGACAACGGCACCGGGGTGCCGGGCCTTCTCAAAGACTCGACCAGGAAGTCGGGCCGGAAGCGCCGCTGAGGCGCGACCGGTTCGGAGAGGAGACGAATGATGTCGGAGACGATCGACACGATCGACGCCGATCAGGACGACGTGACCCCGGAGCCGGCCGCCGACGAGGCCGGCGAGCAGAAGTCGGGGGGTGGCGACGACGTCCTCGTGCAGGAGGGCGACATCGCCGGTGACTACCTCGAGCGGCTGCTCGATCTGCTGGACTACGACGGCGACATCGACCTGGACGTCGAGGCGGGCCGCGCGATCGTGAGCATCGACGGCGGCGAGGACCTCGAGAAGCTCGTCGGTCCCCGCGGCACGGTGCTCGAGGCGCTGCAGGAACTGACGCGGCTCGCGGTCCAGCAGGAGACGGGATCGCGGAGCCGGCTGATGCTGGACATCGCGGGCTGGCGCGCGGACCGCCGCGAGGAGCTGCGCGAGCTCGGCCGCTCGACGGCGGAGTCGGTCCTGCAGAGCGGCGAGCGGGTGCGGCTCCAGCCGATGAGCCCGTTCGAGCGCAAGGTCGTGCACGACGCGGTGGCGACGGTCGCCGGCGTCACGAGCGAGAGCGAGGGCGAAGACCCGAAGCGCCGCGTGGTGATCTTCCCGGAGTCCTGAGTTCAGTTCTTCCGAAGCGGCCCCACTTGACTCGGTCAGGTGGGGCCGCTTCTTTTGTGTGCATGCGTCCTCTGCCCGGTGAGGTACTCCACTTCTCGGAGGACCCGACGATCACCCGCTTCTCCCCGCACGTCGCCGCGACGGCTCGGCAGCCGGAGGCGTACGTCTGGGCGGTCGACGCGGCTCGGGCACCCGACTACTGGTTCCCGCGGCAGTGTCCGCGCGTGCTGGCTTGGACGGTGTCGGAGACGACTTCGACGGACCGGTCGTGGCTCGGGAGTTCTCGGGTCCACGCGATCGAGTACGGCTGGCTCCCGGCGCTGCAGTCTGTGCGGCTGTACGCATACCGGTTCGCGGCGTCGTCGTTCCGGCCGTTCGGATCGCACGCGCACGCGATGGTCGCCACTTCCCCGGTCTCGCCGTTGGGGCCGCCGGAGCCGGTCGGCGATCTCCTGGGGTTGCACGAGGAGGCGGGGATCGAGCTTCGGGTGCTGCCGAACCTGTGGGCGTTCGTCGACGCGGTGTCGGCGAGCTCGCTCGGCTTCAGCGGGATCCGGCTGCGGAACGCTCAACCGCGGCCGGGCGAATCGCAGCACTGAGGTCTCGCGTGGAACGCAGCTCGTGGACGAGGCGGGTGGCCGCGGCGCGCTCGCTTCGGTCGGATCTGCGACCGCGATGCCCGGCGGGTCGCCCGCTCGGCTGAGGCCAGGACCGGTTGGCGCGGGTGAGCGAATTACAGCGGTGAGGTTTCACGTGGAACGCGCCGGAGGATGGCTGCCGGGGTGGTTGCGCCGCGGTGGCCGATGAGCGAGTCGGCTTCGGCGGATCGCTTGGCTCGGCGCCAGGCCGAGCGGATCGGCGGACGAGGCAGACGGTCGGCACTCCCGGTCGGCGTTGGTGGTTCGTCGGCGAGCGGGAGCGGACTCAGCCGGAGTCGGCGATGCCAGCCGGTGAATTACATCGATGATGTTTCACGTGGAACGCGCTCCCTCCCGACCCGACCACCTAGGCTCGTCGTTTCACGTGGAACCATCCCCAGACCGCCGCGGGCCGAGTGGAGTTGTCCACATCTGCGGTCTGTCGGCTCGTATTCGACTCGACATCAGGGACAATCGAACGAGCGCCGTTTCACGTGAAACGCGCGGACGAGGAGTAGACGGAGTGAGCTTGGATCAGGCTGCGGTGGCGGTGCGGACCGCGGCAGGTCGGGTGTTCGGTGAGCACGTGGACCGGGCCGCCGGGTACGTCGAACTCCTGGAACGTCATGGAGTCGAGCGCGGGCTGATCGGACCGCGGGAGGTCGAGCGGCTGTGGGAGCGGCACGTCCTCAACTCCGCCGTCATCGGTGAGCAGATCCCGGAGGGCGCCCGCGTCGTCGATGTCGGGTCGGGTGCCGGGCTTCCGGGAGTACCGCTCGCGATCGCGCGGCCGGACCTCGATATCGTCTTGCTCGAACCGATGGCCCGCCGGGTGGACTGGCTGGCCGAGGTGGCCGAGAAACTGGAACTCCCGATCACCATCGTCCGTGGACGCGCGGAGGAGCGGCCTGTGCGTGAGCAGCTCGGTGGCGCGGACATCGTCACCGCTCGCGCGGTCGCCCCGCTCGCCCGGCTCGCGGACTGGTGCCTGCCGCTCGTCCGGTCCGGCGGCTTCCTGGTTGCCCTCAAGGGTGCCAGCGCGGCGGACGAGATCGAGCGGGACGGCGCCGCCATCAGCAAGGCCGGCGGGGCCGACCCGCTGATCGTCGAATGCGGTGCCGCAGTACTAGAGGTCCCCAGCACGGTCGTGAAGATCCGTCGCCTCCCGACGGCGAGCAAGCCGAAGGCGCGGAGCAGGAAGCGTTAACGAGCCGCGGTGTTCCACGTGAAACGACGCGACTCGACCACCGACCAGACGTCTATATGGAGGAGGTGTCGAGACCGGTGAATCCCCCGCCGTCCGACTCCACGGAGACCACGCCCGACGTGGGCTGGACCCCGATCGCTGAAGAAGCCACCCGCGCCGCGCGTCTGCTGCACCCGGAGCGGACGCTTCCCCGCCCCGGCCGGCGTCGCGTGATGACCGTCGCCAACCAGAAGGGTGGCGTCGGCAAGACCACGAGCACGGTCAACCTCGCCGCCGCCCTCGCCGTCCACGGGCTCAAGACGCTCGTCGTCGACCTCGACCCGCAGGGGAACGCGAGCACCGCGCTCGACGTCGACCACCGGTCCGGGACGCCGTCCATCTACGAGGTGCTCATCGGCGAGGTGACGCTCGCGGACGCCGCCCAGCCGACCGAGCAGTCCCCCAACCTCTTCTGCGTTCCCGCGACGATCGACCTCGCCGGCGCCGAGATCGAGCTCGTCTCGATGGCGTCCCGCGAGTCTCGGCTCAAGGAGGCCATCTCCTCGGAGATCCTCGACGAGATCGGCGTCGACTACGTCTTCATCGACTGCCCGCCCTCGCTCGGCCTCCTGACGGTCAACGCGATGGTCGCGGCGCAGGAGGTGCTCATCCCGATCCAGTGCGAGTACTACGCGCTCGAAGGGCTCGGGCAGCTGCTGAGCAACATCGAGCTCGTGCAGCAGCACCTCAACCGCGAGCTCCGCGTCTCGACGATCCTCCTCACCATGTACGACGGCCGGACCAAGCTGGCCGACCAGGTGACGAACGAGGTGCGGAACCACTTCGGCGACACGGTCCTCAAGACGGTCATCCCCCGCAGCGTGAAGGTGTCCGAGGCGCCTGGGTACGGCCAGACCGTCCTCGCTTACGATCCCGGTTCACGCGGTGCGATGAGCTACGTCGACGCGGCGAAGGAGATCGCCGAGCGTGGCGCACAGTTGGAGAAGGGTAGTTCCACATGACCGAGCGCAGAGGAGGACTGGGGCGCGGCCTCGCCGCCCTCATCCCGACCGGGCCCACCGGGGGTGGCCCCCTGCCCGCGCCCGCCGACGCGACGGCGGCGGAGAAGAAGGCAGCCGAGGACAAGGGCTGGTTCGCGGCGAACGGTCAGGCGAAGACGCACGGCGGCGAGGTCGCCGGCGCGGTCTACCGCGAGATCCCGGTCGGCTCGATCAAGCCGAACCCGAAGCAGCCCCGTCAGGTTTTCGACGAGGACGCGCTCTCCGAACTCGAGCACTCGATCCGCGAGTTCGGGCTCATGCAGCCCATCGTCGTCCGCGAGCTCGGGGAAGACGAGTACGAGCTCGTCATGGGCGAGCGGCGGCTGCGCGCGTCGCAGCAGGCGGAGCTCGAAGCGATCCCGGCGATCGTCCGGCAGACCGCCGACGAGTCGATGCTGCGCGACGCGCTCCTGGAGAACATCCACCGCGTCCAGCTGAACCCGCTCGAAGAGGCGGCGGCGTACCAGCAGCTGCTCGACGAGTTCGCCGTCACGCACGAAGAGCTGGCGAGCCGCATCGGCCGCAGCCGGCCGGTCATCACCAACACGATCCGGCTCCTCAAGCTTCCCCTGCCGGTGCAGCGGCGGGTGGCCGCGGGCGTCCTGTCCGCCGGCCACGCCCGCGCGCTGCTGTCGCTGGAGGACGCCGACAGCCAGGAAGAGCTCGCCGCGCGCATCATCGCGGAGGGCATGTCGGTCCGCGCGACCGAGGAAGCCGTCACGCTCAAGAAGAGCGAGAAGCCGGCCAAGCCGAAGCCCGCGGCGCGCAAGCCGATCCAGGCGCCGGGGTTGCAGGAGCTCGCGAACCGCCTCTCGGACCGGTTCGACACCCGGGTGAAGGTGGACCTCGGCCGCCGCAAGGGCCGGATCACGCTCGAGTTCGGCTCGGTCGACGACCTCGAACGCATCGTCGCGATCATCGACGCGAATGGGGCGAATCAGACACCGGAAACCGATTAGGGATCACCCCAGGGTGTTTCGTCACGGTGATGATTGCGGAAAGCCAACCTCGCCGCGACGCTGAGCAACGAGGGGGAAGCGTGTGGGATCCGACCGGAACCATCGGCCGCGCGCTCTGGATCGGGGGTGGGCAGTGGGCCGGGAAGTCGACGGTCGCCCGGCTGCTCTCCGTCCGGCACGGGCTGACGGCGTACCACTACGACTACCACGACGCGCGCGGCCACTTCGATCGCCGGCTCGCACGCGGTGAACCCGTCGAGCGCGATCCGGAGGAGAACTGGGTCCGTCGCACGCCGGAGAAGATGGCGGCCGACTCCCGCGAGATCTTCGCGCTGCGGTTCGAGTGGACGCTCGACGACCTGCGCGCGCTCGACTCGCTGCGGCCGCTGATCGCCGAAGGCTGGGGGCTGCGCCCGGAGCTGGTCGTGCCGCTGCTCGACTCGCCGCGCCGGATGATCGTCATGGTGCCGACCGACGAGTTCCGGCTGCACCAGGCGGCCACCCTGCCGCGGGCGGGCTCGGTCACGAACAAGGTCAGCGATCCGGAGCGCGCGCAGCGAAACCGGCTCGCGCGGGATCGGCTGCTCGCGCAGGACGCCGTCGCGCGGGCGCGAGAGCTCGGCGTCCGGGTCCTGGAGGTCGACGGCTCCCGGAAAACAGAAGAAGTGGCCGGCCAGGTGGCCGACCACTTCCGTCCGTACCTCTGACTCAGCGGGAGATCGCGCGCCCGATCAGTTCGGCGAAGACCGTGCCGAGCGACTTGCCCGCCGCCTCGATCGCCATCGGGACCGTCGACGTCTCGGTGAGGCCCGGCGACGGGTTCACTTCCAGGAAGTGCACCGTGCCGTCCGGCGCGACGATCGCGTCGGTTCGCGAGATGTCCCGGAGGCCGAGGACGCGGTGCGCGGCGACGGCGAGTTCGGCCGCCGCCTTGGCCGCGGCGTCGTCGAGCCGGGCCGGGGTGAAGAAGTCGGTCAGGCCGGCGGTGTAGCGGGCCGTGTAGTCGTACACGCCGCTCTCCGGGACGATCTCGACCGCGGGGAGGGCCTCCGGTCCGTTCTCGCCCTCGATGACCGTCACGGCCACCTCGACGCCGTCCACGAACCGCTCGGCGAGCACCGTGTCTCCGTACGCGAAGCAGCCGACCATCGCCGCCGGCAGTTCCGCCGCCTCGCGCACGACCTGGGTGCCGAGCGCCGAGCCGCCCTGGTCCGGTTTGAGGATCAGCGGCAGGCCGAGCTGCTCGACCATCGCGTCGAGCACCGCCTGGGCGCCGAGCTCGCGGAACGTGCTGTGCGGCAGCACCACCCAGCCCGGCGTTACGAACCCGGCGTTCTCGACGAGTGCCTTCGCGGTCGGCTTGTCCCACGCGCGGCGGCAGCCCTGGGAGCCGGTGCCGACGAACGGCACCTCCAGCATCTCCAGCACCGTCTGCACCGAGCCGTTCTCGCCCTCGCCGCCGTGCAGGGCGACGACCACCGCGTCCGGCCGCTGGGTGCGCAGGCGCTCCAGCAGCCCCGCGTCGGTGTCCCACTCCTCGATGCCGAGGCCCTCGGACTTCAACGCCGCGGAGAGCCGCCGGCCGGACCTCAGCGAGACGTCGCGTTCGTGCGAAAGCCCGCCGGCGAGCACGGCAACGGTACGGTCGACCACCGTGGAAACTCCTTAGGAAGGTAAGAACTAGACCGTGTCCGGGGACGGGTTCTGCGGCCCCTGGATCTGGCGCGAGCCCACGTTACCGAAGGTGCGGGCCAGGTCCATTTCGGACTCCAGCACGGCTGCCAGCCGCCGGACGCCCTCACGGATCCGCTCCGGCGTCGGGTAGCAGTAGGACAGCCGCATCTGGCGGCTGCCGAACCCGTCGGCGTAGAAGCCGGTTCCGGACGCGTACGCCACCCGCGCGGTCACCGCGCGCGGCAGCATCGCCTTCGTGTCGACGCCTTCCGGCACCGTCACCCAGACGTAGAAACCGCCGTCCGGCTTGGTCCAGGAGCAGCCCGGGGGCAGGTACTGGTCGAGCGCGGAGAGGATCGCGTCGCGCCGCTCGCGGTAGTTCTCGCGGAACTTCTTGATCTGGCCCTTCCAGTCGTGCGTGGCCAGGTAGCGCGACACGATCATCTGGTTGAACGTCGGCGGGCACAGCGTCGCCGACTCCGCGGCCAGGACGAGCTTTTCGCGCACGGCGTGCGGCGCGAGCACCCAGCCGACGCGCAGGCCGGAGGCGAACGTCTTCGAGAACGAGCCGAGGTACACGACGTTGTCGGGGTCGGTCGAGCGCAGCGCCGGGTAGGTCTGGCCGTCGAAGCCGAGCAACCCGTACGGGTTGTCTTCAACGACCAGGACGTTGTGGTCACGGCAGATCTCGAGGATCTCTTCGCGACGCTCGACGGCCAGCGTGACGCCGGCCGGGTTGTGGAAGTTCGGGATCGTGTAGAGGAACTTGACCCGGCGGCCGGCCTTTTCCGTCTGCGCGAGCGCCTCGCGCAGGAGCTCCGGCACCAGCCCGTGCTCGTCCATCGCCACGTGCACGACCTGCGCCTGGTAGGCGGCGAACGAGCCCAGCGCGCCGACGTACGACGGGCCTTCGGCGATCACGACGTCACCCGGGTCGCAGAACAGCCGCGTGACCATGTCCAGGCCCATCTGGGAGCCGACGGTCACCACGACGTCGTCCGGGTGCGCCTTGATGCCTTCCAGCGCCATGATTTCGCAGATCTGCTCGCGCAGCACCGGGACGCCGTGCGCCGAGCCGTACTGCAGGGCGACGAGCCCGTCTTCGGCGATGATCTCCGCCACCTGCGCCGAGAGCGTGTCGAGCGGGAGCGCGGCCAGGTTCGGCATGCCCCCGGCCAGCGAGACCACCTCGGGCCGGCTGGCCACCGCGAACAGCGCCCGGATCTCCGAGGCGGTCATCCCGGCGGTGCGCGCGGCGTACCGCTCGAGGTGCGGGTCGAGGTTCTGGCGGCCGCTGTGCGGCTTGCTGGGGCGGTTCTCGGTCATCGACGATTCACCCGGGGCTCGGTTGACAGGGCTGCTTGTAAATGGCACGACAGATCCCGTCGAGTGTAACCGTGCACCCATCCGGTACCCCTGGCCTTTCGGTGCTTGTCACATCGGCCTATCCTCGACCCAGGCTCCCGTGATCGTGCTGCTCCACCGCGCGGCTTGACGACCGGGCAGCCGTCGGGAGCGCAGGGGTCAGGGAGGTCGCGGGTGTCACGTCGCGTCGTGGGCGTCACACTGGACAACCTGGAGCACCTGCCGAAGAGCTGCCGCAGGTGCGTTTACTGGGAGCTGGCCCCGCACCTGAAGAACCAGGCCGAGGAGTTCGGCGCCACCGAGGTCGAGAAGGAAGCCTGGGTCTCGAGCGTGCTGCTCGAGTGGGGTTCCTGCGGCCGCATCGTCTACAGCGACACGTTGCCGGTCGGGTTCGTGCTGTACGCACCGCCGAACGCCGTCCCGCGCTCGCTGGCCTTCCCGACGTCCCCGCCGAGCGCGGATGCGGTCCTGCTGACGGCGTTCCAGGTGCTCCCGGAGTTCCGCGGCGGCGGCCTCGGCCGGATGCTCGTCCAGGCGGTCGCCAAGGACCTGACGAAACGCGGCGTGCGCGCGATCGAGGCGTTCGGCGACGCGCGTCCCGAAGAGTCGGACCCCGACGGCGGCCACAGCTGCGTGCTGCCGGCGGCGTTCCTGCAGAGCGTCGGCTTCAAGACCGTCCGCCCGCACCAGAAGTGGCCGCGCCTGCGCCTGGAACTGCGCTCCGCGATCACCTGGAAGGAAGACGTCGAGGCGGCGCTCGAGCGGCTGCTCGGCCAGGTGACGATCACCACGGCCGAGCCCAGTCTCGGCCGCGCCTGAGCTGCGTCTCTCCACTAGGCCGCAAACGTTTGCGCCGCAGCTCCACCTGGCCTGAAACGACGGATTCCGTCGTGTGTGCACAGCTGTGGAAGAAGTGCCGAGTTATCCACAGAGCGCTGATAGGAGCGGTGGACAAGCTGTGGAGAACTGCCCGAAAACCTGGGGACGCACAGGCTGCGTCCCCAGGGGTGGTGGGGCAGGTGAAGGTGAGCCGCTAGGGGTTGTGGTCAGCCCTATTCGGCCTTGGCGAGCTCGTGCGCCAGGACGTCGGCGAACGTGAACGTTCCCGTCGGCTGGTCGCCTTCGCCGAGCAGGTACAGGCGCTTGACGGCGATCAGGATGCCTTCCGCGACGATGTCGCGGAACGCCGGGTCGCCGAGCTTGCGGGCGTCGTCCGGGTTCGTCAGGTAGCCGATCTCGACCCGGACCGCCGGGCAGCGGGTGCGGGTGAAGATGTCCCACGACTTGTAGTGGGTGCGGTTGTCCTGCAGGCCCGTGCGGGCCGCGACCTCGCGCTGGATGAAGCCGGCCAGCAGCTCGCCCACCGTGGACGTCGTGCCGTTGCCGTTGCCGAAGTGGAAGCTCGCGACGCCCTGCGCGCGCGGCGAAGGGTTCTTGTCGCTGTGCAGCGAGAGGAACAGGTCGGCGCCCGCGTCGTTGGCGAACTGGGCGCGCTCGAGCTCGGTCGGGCTGTGGTTCGGGCCGCGGGAGATCAGCGCCTCCATGCCCGTGGCCTTCATCCGGCCTTCGAGCCGGCGGGCCAGGTCCCACGCGATGTCGGCCTCGCGCAGGCCGCCGGCGACCACGCCGAGGTCGTCGCCGCCGTGGCCGGGGTCGATCACGATGCGCTTGCCGCGCAGGCGGGGGCCGGCCTGGCGCACCTGCTCCTGCTCGCGCAGGAACACGGGGCGGCCGCCCCGGGCCCGCGGGGAGGACAGGCGGTGCAGCTCCCGGATGGTCGCGGGGCCGCACATGCCGTCCGGCGTCAGGCGCATGTCGCGCTGGAACGTCTTGAGCGCGCGCTCGGTCGCCGCGCCGAAGTAGCCGTCCGGGCGGCCGGCGTCGAAGCCCAGCTCCGTGAGCCGCTCCTGCAGCGTGAAGACGTCGTCTCCGTGGACCGGGGACGCGATCATGTAGGACAGCGGGCGGCTGCCCAGGTGGTAGCTGGCGCCCTTGAGCGCCTGGAAGGTCGCCGGACCCACGATGCCGTCGGTCATCAGCCCACGGCGCTGCTGGAAGGCACGCACGGCGTGCTCGACGGCGACGTCGAACGTGTCGTAGTCATCGGTACCGGTGACCGGCGGGAGCAGGTCCATCCCGGCCAGGATGGACCTGATCTCGGCGACGTCCGGACCGGCGTCACCGCGGCGGAGTACCCGCATGCACTCCTCGCTCTTCCTAGGGCACCGATTCGGGGGCTCGGTGCGTGGCAAGAAACCTTCGCTGGGAGGGACCCAGGTCCTCTATTGTGCCCTGCCAACTCTGGGTGACAGCGCAGGCCCGGTAGGTGGGTCAAGAGCCCGATCGTGGTGGGCTCTCGGTGGCCCCCGTCACGCTCGATTCACCCACATGGGCGGGATTACCCCGAACGGCGACGGACCCGGGGTCCGCAGGAGGGTTCCCGCAGGCCCCGGGTCCGCCGGGCTGGTTCGGTTCAGAGGACGTCGGCGAGATCCGACAGCAGCGCGGCCTTCGGCTTGGCCCCGACGATCTGCTTCACCGGCTTGCCGCCCTGGAACAGGATCAGCGTCGGGATCGACATCACCTGGTAGTCACGCGGCGTGTTCGGGTTCTCGTCGATGTCGATCTTGGCGATGGTCAGCTTCTCGCCGTTCTCGGCCGCGATCTCCTCGAGCACCGGGGCGACCATCTTGCACGGCCCGCACCAGGTGGCCCAGAAGTCGACCAGAACCGGCTTCTCGCTGGTCAGGACCTCATCGACGAACGTCGCGTCGGTCACCTTCACGGTGTTGGACATGGTTTCTCCTTCAGGTTGGTCGAAAGCCGGAAAGTCAGTGGGTGCCCGCGCCGTAGCCGCCGCCGACCAGCTCGGCCGCCTCGTGGGCGTCCGACTCGCCGTGCTCCGCGAGCCATCGTTCCGCGTCGATCGCGGCGCTGCACCCGGAACCCGCGGCGGTGATCGCCTGCCGGTAGGTGCGGTCCACCAGGTCGCCGGCCGCGAAGACGCCGTCGAGGTTCGTGAACGACGTCCGGCCCTGGGTGACGACGTAGCCGTCCTCGTCCAGGTCGACCTGCCCGCGCACCAGCTGGCTGCGGGGGTCGTGCCCGATCGCGACGAAGAAGCCCGACACGTCCAGCGTCGACTCCGAGCCGTCCTTGGTGTCCTTCAGCTTCAGGCCTTCGACCTTGCCGTCGCCGACCACGCCGGTGATCTGCGAGTTCAGCTTCCACTTGATCTTCTCGTTCGCGCGGGCGCGCTCGAGCATGATCTTGGACGCGCGGAACTCGTCGCGCCGGTGCACGACCGTGACGGACTTCGCGAACTTCGTCAGGAAGGTCGCCTCCTCCATCGCCGAGTCGCCACCACCGGCGACCACGATGTCGTGGTCGCGGAAGAAGAAGCCGTCACAGGTCGCACAGGCCGAGACACCGCGCCCGAGCAGCTCCTGCTCACCCGGCACGTTCAGGTACCGCGCCGCGGCACCCATGGCGAGGATGACCGCGCGGGCGGCGTAGCGCTTGCCGTTCGCGTGGACGTACTTGACGTCCCCGGTCAGCTCCAGCGACTCGACGTCCTCCGCGCGCAGCTCGGCGCCGAAGCGCTCGGCCTGCTTGCGCATCTCCTCCATCAGGTCCGGACCCATGATGCCGTCGCGGAACCCGGGGAAGTTCTCGACCTCGGTCGTCGTCATCAGCGCGCCGCCGAACTGCGTGCCCTCGAACACCAGCGGTTCCAGCTGGGCCCGTGCCGCGTAAACGGCAGCGGTGTATCCGGCAGGACCCGACCCGACGATGATCAGGTTCCTGATTTCCTCGGCAGCCACCCGTGACCTCCGCTCGTAGTGACCCGTGTACCAGGCTCAACACGATCGTAGGTGCCGGTGTTCCCGGGGTGACAGCCGCTACTTCTCCCCGACGACCTTGTCGAACAGCACGGCCGGATGGCCCGGTCCGCAGTCCGCGCCGAAGGCCACGAGCCGGAACTGGGCGAGCTTGCCGGTGGTCAGGATGATCATGACGCCGGCCTTGCCGCCGACGTTCACCGGGCGGATGCCCTCCGGGCGCACCTTGGGGTCGAGCCCGGCGGCCGCGATGCACGCGTCCAGCTTGTCCTCGGTCCGCAACGGGCCGAAGTCGCGGACGCCGACCGCCTTGCCGATCAGGGCCTGGGCGCCGCTGCCGTCGTTGCCGACCGACGGGCCGGACGGCGGCGGGGCCGCGACGTTCGGGGTGCCGGGCTGCTGCGACGTACCCGGGATCGCGATCGTCACGGCGACGACCGCCGCCGCGGCCGCGGTCAGGACGCCGGCGGCCCAGCCGAGCCGCTTGTTCCGGCGCCGCCGGGCCGCCGCGAGGTCCACCACCTGGGCGTCCCCGCTCCCGGCCTGCTGCGGTGCCGGCGCCGTGCGCTGCCCGGGAAACTTGGCGGCTGCTTCGGCGGCCAGTGCCGCGTCCAGCCGGGCCGCGAACTCGGCGGGCATCGGCGGGGCGGGCGCGTCGGCGAGCGAGGCCAGGTCGGCCTGCGTGGCGTCGAGGGCGTCCAGGATGGCGCGCGCTTCGGGATCGGCGTCGACCAGCGGCCACAGCTCCGCCGCCCGGGCGTCGTCCAGGACGCCGGCGTGGAGGTCGGCGAGCACGTCGACAGACCAGGGCGGACCGACGGTCCCCCCGATCCCCCGGCTTTCGTCCGTCATCGTCCCTCCCCGCTACCCGGCTGGCGCCCGGCCCGTTTGCTTTCGTGAGTTGGGACGTTCGCAATCGCATCGGGGTTCCGCAGGTGTCCGAGAACCTTCGCGAGTTTTCCGCGGCCCCGGGCGCACCGGCTCTTCACGGTGCCTTCGGCGATGCCGAGCATCTTCGCGGTCTCGGCGACGGAGTAGCCCTCGACGTCGACGAGCACGATCGGCGCGCGCTGGTCTTCCGGCAGCTGGTCGAGCGCCTCGCGCACCAGCAGGCTGGTCTCGCGCTCGGCCATCGAGTCGCGCGGGGTGGCGGGCTCGTTGAAGCCGGTTTCCGGCAGCGGCACGGTCGGGCGCGCCTGCCGGCGGCGGATCCGGTCGAGGCAGGCGTTCACCACGATCCGGTGCAGCCACGTCGTGACCTGCGACTCCGCGCGGAACTTGTCGGCGGCGCGGAAGGCCGAGATGAACGCGTCCTGCAACGCGTCCGCGGCCTCTTCCGGATCGCGGACCGTGCGCAGGGCGACCGCCCACATGCGGTCGCGATGTCGCTGGACGAGTTCGCTGAACGCATGGGGGTCCCCCGCGGCGTGAGCCGCTATCAGATCCGCATCCGTGGGAGCTGCAGCTGTCACCCGCAAGAGCCTACTGACCCTGTCGGGCGCGTCACCCCGCAGGCAGGAAGGCCAGGTCGGCGATTTCCGTCTGGAACTTCCCGTCGTCGCCACCCAGTGCGGTGATCCAGACGATGAAGTACTCACCCTGCGCCGGCTGGGCCAGCGCGATCGTCGTCTCGCCGTCCTTCAGGTCGCCGTTGCCGACCACCTTCGTGTCGGCGAAGTCCGGGTTCTTCTCGGTCGCCGAGCGGATCTCGACCTTGGTGCCCGGCGTGCCGCCCTCGACCTTCACCTGGCTGAGGGTGATGGGGTCCTTGAAGGTGACGACGAGCCCGACGCCCGGCTTGATGGCGGGGAACTGCTGCTTGTACTGCTCGGTCCGCCACTGCGTCTCGGGCTTGTCGTCGGTGGCGTACTTCGCCCGCGCGGTGTTGTCGCCCTTGCCCTCGGGGTTGTAGACCGCGACGGCCTGCGGCTTCACCGCGGCCCCCACGGCCGGCGACGGCGGCGGGGCCGGCTGGCTCGTCGCGGGCGGCTGCCCGGCCGGCTGGCTCGAGGCCGGCGGCGCCGCGACGTTGATCGTCGGGCCGCTCGCCTTCGAGTCGCCCTGGAAGACGTTGATCAGCATCAGCCCGCCCCAGGCGAGGATGACGACCGTCGCGACCACCAGCACGGTGACGCCGAGCGCGAGCTTGCGCCGCCGTGCGACGTCCTTGACCGGCTTCTTCGTCGTCCAGACCGTGCCTTCGGCTTCGGCGGCCTCCCCGCCGACGGCCTTGATCAGCTGCGTGCGCTCCTCTTCCTCGGCCACCTGGTCGAGCATCCGGAGGATGGCCGCGCTGGTGCGGATGCCGCCGTTGCCGCCGTCCTCGATCGTGCGGACGGCCAGCGACGAGAGGTCGGCGGGCACCGTGGGGATGAGCTGGCGCGGCGGGACGATGCGCCCCTGCGGCGTGGTCGGGGCCGGCTGGATCGCGGGCGGCCCGCCGGGCAGCGCCCAGCGGCCGGTGAGCAGCAGGTAGAGGACCGCGCCGAGCGCCTTGACGTCGTCGCGCAGCGTCGCCTCCGGCAGCGGGCCGGGGAACGCGAGCTTCAGCGCGCCGTTCGGTGTCAGCCGCAGCCGCTGGGGGTGGTCGAGCCCGAGGACGAGCCCGTTCTGGTGGGCCTGTTCGACGGCTTCGGCCAGCGCCTGCACCATCCGCGCGGCCGCGGCCGGGGCCACCGGCCGCTGCGCGACGAGGTCGACCAGGTCGCTGCCCTTGGTCCACTCCGCGACGACGACACCGAGCAGGCCTTCGCTGGAGGTGATGCCGCTGCCGAGGGCGAGCACGTCGAGCACGCGGGCGACCCCGCCGTGGCCGAACTTGGACGCGTGGGTCGCGCGTTCGAGGGTGCGCCGCGCGAGCCGCGCGGCTTCCGGGTCGGCCGGGTCGCCGACCAGCAGGGTCAGCGCGACGTCCCGCTTCAGCTGCCCGTCACGGGCACGCCAAAGGTGCGCGTCACCGCGCTCGTCCACGCCGAACTGCGCGAGGAGGCGGTAGCGGCCGTCGCCGACCACACGCCCGGGGGCCAGCGATCCGACCTGGGCCTTGCCCACGTGGTTCGCACCCCCCGCCTGTTCGCTCCGCCTCGTGTCCACCCGCACTCTCCCGTTAGCTCCCCGCTCCAAGGTTACCCAGAATACGACGCGGGAGTCGTCGCCATCCGTACCGGAATCGTTACCCCCGCTTGATCAACCGGGTGAACCTCGAAGTCGCCGGTTTCAGCTCTTCGACCTTCAGCGCCATGAGTACCCCGAACGAGACGACGATCCCCACGATGCCCTGCAGGAAGAGCTTCGCCCAGGCTCCCAGTTTCGGGCCGAACGCGTCCGGCACGATCTGGCCGGCCACCCAGGCGGCGCCGACACCGAGGGCGCTCGCGACGACCGTGAACAGGATCACGCCGATCACCCGCTTGCTGCGCAGGTTGCCGAGCGTCACCCAGAGCCACACCTGGCCGAGGATCGCGCCGACGACGAACGTCAGCGCGTTGACCATCATGACGCCCAGCACGACGTTGTCCGGCGACAGCAGCACCGGGCACAGGTACAGCAGCGGCACCTTGACCAGCGTCATCACGATCATGATCAGCGTCGGGGTGCGGGCGTCCTTCATGGCGTAGAAGACGCGCATCTGGAGCATGACCAGCGCGTACGGCAGCAGCGCGAACGCCGAGATGGCGAGCGCGTCACCGAGCCGCTCGGCGGTGTCGATCGTGCCCTTGCCGAAGGTGAACAGCGCGATGCCGATCGAGCCGCCGACCACGGTCATCACCGCGGAGATCGGGATCAGCAGCACCGTCGACATCCGGGACGCGTACGACAGGTCGCCGATGAGCTTCTTGTGGTCGCCGTCGGCGGCCGCGCGGCTCATCCGCGGCATGATCGCCGTCAGCAGCGAGACGCCGATGACGCCGTACGGCAGCTGGAAGAGCAGCCAGGCGTTGCTGTACGCGGTCACACCACCGGGTGAACCGCTGGTCAGCACGCGCGTGTTGATCGTGTACCCGACCTGGCTGACCGCGACGTAGCCGAGGATCCACAGCGCGAGGCCGCCGAACTCCTTCATCTGCTTGTCGATGCCCCAGCGCCACTTGAACCGGAAGCCCGAGCGCAGCAGCGGCGGCACCAGCAGGATGGCCTGGGCGATGATGCCGGCCGTGACGCCGATGCCGAGCGTCAGCACCTTCGGGTCGGTGATCGACGGGTTCGCGGTGTCGATGTCCCCCGGCATGACCCAGACGACCAGGATCGTGAAGATGACGACCAGGTTGTTGACCACCGGCGCCCACGCCGTCGGGCCGAAGATCTGCTTGGCGTTCAGCACCGCCGAGAGCAGCGCGAACACGCCGTAGAAGAAGATCTCCGGCAGCAGCAGGTAGGCGAACGCCGTGGTCAGCGACGAGCTGGCCTTGCCGGAGCCGTCGACGTACAGGCTGGTGAACGCCGGGGCCGCGAGCACCGCGACCACCGTGCCGATCAGCAGCAGCGAGAACGCCACCGTGATGAGCCGCTGGGTGTAGGCCGCGCCGCCGTCGGGATCGTCCTGGGAGCGCACCAGCAGCGGCACCACCACGCTGGCGAGGACGCCACCCATCAGCAGCTCGAAGATGATGTTCGGCATCGTGTTGGCGACGTTGAACGAGTCGTTCGCGATGCCCTGGCCGATCGCGGCGACCAGCAGCAGCTTCCACAGGAAGCCGGTGATCCGGCTGATCAGCGACGCGATCGCCATCCGGCCGGACGCCTTCGCCAGCGACGGCGCCTTGGCCGGGGCTTCCGCGCCCGGTTCGACCGGCTTGACCAGCGGCGTCTTGAGCGCCGGCATGACCTGGGTGGCCAGCGCGTCGTACGGGCGCATGACGTCCGGGTCGGCCACCGGCCAGCGCGAGTTCATGGGGACGCCGGCGGTGCGCGGGATGAACCGCGTGGCCTCCGGGTCGGGCGGGCGCTGGGCCTCGTCCTGCCACGGCCGGACCGGCGCGGGACGCCGGGACCCGCGTCCGCGCGGAGGCACCGGGATGCCCGGCGGGGGCGTCCCGGGAGCCGGGTTGCCCGCGGCCGGGGTGCCCGGCGGCGGGGTCACGGGGGGCGGCAGCGGCGGGCCGGGCTGCGGCAGCCGACCCGGGGCCGACGGCTGCGCCGGCGGGCCGGGGATCGGCGGCACGGGCTGGACGCGGGTGGGCGCCGGGCCACCGGCAGGACAGGACAGCTGCAGCGCCAGCAGCTGGGTGTCCCTGGTTC